>JAMOBJ010000015.1:0-72292 GCA_039908095.1 Nitrospirae bacterium YQR-1 | reverse complement strand
CCTTGCCGCCTTGTTATACTTCTGACTGCAACTTGGTATAATGCAAGGTTGCATTCAATAGTCTAACTTTGTTGGCTTCGTTAAAAGCTCCTCAGCGTACTAAAAGTACGCCTGCGTCGCTTTCTCCTTGCCGCCTTGTTATACTTCTGACTGCAACTTGGTATAATGCAAGGTTGCATTCAATAGTCTAACTTTGTTGGCTTCGTCAAAAGCTCCTCAGCGTACTAAAAGTACGCCTGCGTCGCTTTCTCCTTGCCGCCTTGTTATACTTCTGACTGCAACTTGGTATAATGCAAGAGTTGCAGTCAAAAGAGTAATACCAAGTTGCATTCATTTCTATATTATATCCCTGCGTTTTCCGGAGCCTCTATAATCTCTATGCCCAGCACCCTCAAAACCTTCAGTGCATCCTCCCAGACTATCTTTTTGGCACTGGGATTTCTCAGTAAATATGACGGATGATAAGTGGGCATTAACCTGATTCCATGATAGTCCCTGAACTCTCCCCTTAAACGTGTTATCGGTTTGTCGGTATTTAAAATCGCCTGAGTTGCCACCGTCCCTAAAGCCATTATTGCAGCAGGCGAGATGGATGCTATCTGGGATTTAAGAAAACCAATACATGCCTTGACCTCATCCCGCTCAGGGTCCCTGTTGGCAGGCGGACGGCATTTAACAACGTTTGCGATGTAAACATCCTCCCTCTTAAAGCCCATTTTATTAATGAGGCTGGTAAGAAGTTTCCCTGCTCTGCCCACAAAAGGCCTCCCCTGCTCATCCTCATCCGCACCCGGGCCCTCCCCTATAAACATCAACCTCGCATCGGCGGCGCCCTCTCCAAACACTATGTTTTTTCTGGTCTTGTGAAGTTTACACCGTGTGCACTTGCCTATCTCACTGCGTATCACGTTTAATCCCACCCCCAAGCGGGTATCTTCTGTCTTTTGAGAAACGGCAGGCTGCTTTTTAGTTACTGGAAACACATCATCCTTTCCCGGAAAAGGTAATAATTCAAATCCCATTGCCTCATATACCCTCAATATTTCTACCAAGGTTGATGCAAATTTGCTACTCACCTTATCTCTCCCCCCACTTAAGCTTTTCCCTGAGAATCTGAAAATAGTCCCTCTCACAGGGAATCATCAACCGTGCCATGTTGACTGAGCGTTTGACGCTTACCACATCGTTTTCCATCAGATGATGCCCCAGTTGGCCGTCAAGTGTCAGATACACATCCTCACTTCCTGACCTTGCAATAATCTCTATGGACATGTCGTCGTTAATTACTATAGGCCGGTTTGTCAGTGTGTGAGAACAAATGGGGGTGATTACAAAACAGTGAAGGGTCGGATACAGAATTGGACCGCCCGCCGATAAAGAATACGCTGTTGAGCCTGTGGGCGTCGATACAATCAACCCGTCCGCCCTGAAGGTGGTTACATACATCCCGTCTATAAACATCTCAAGATCAAAGATGCGTGCCAGCGCTCCCTTTGTTATCACCACGTCGTTTAACACAGTGTACTGTGCCAGCGTTTTGCTGTCCCGTATGACCGTGGCATTTAACATAATCCTGTCCTCAACTGCACACTTACCGGTAATTACCTTTTCTATGACGTTAAAAACTTCCCCGATGCTTACCTCGGTAATAAAACCCAGACCGCCCAGGTTTATGCCAAAAATCGGAAGGTTACTCTCAGCAACAAGCCGTGAGGCGGCAAGCATTGTGCCATCCCCTCCCAGTACCACCACCATGTCACAGTGCTTTGGCATATCCTCCTGCGGCACACCCTTTAAGCCCGTTTCACGTGCAGAGTATGAGTCAACGCATACCTCTATTTGCCGCTCTCTAAGCCACGGTACTAGTTTTAACAATAACTCCAATGCTTCCTTTTTACCGCGCTTACATATTATCCCAACTCTGTTCATCCACTCCCTCTATAATTATTTCCCGCTCGTTATCGTTAAGATACTTCATGTTCACTGTTACATCCGCCGTTTCCGTTCCCTGAAGTTTATCCGCCCACTCTACAACTGCAATCCCGTCAGCGCCAAAGTACTCAAAAAGCCCTACATCCTCCATAGCGCTCAAATCATCCAGCCGGTAGAGGTCTATATGGTAGAGGGGCACTGCGCCCTCATGTACCGCAATTATTGTAAAACTTGCACTTGTTATATCAGAGCTGCTGATGCCCAATGCCCCGGCTATACCCTTAATTAATGTGGTTTTACCACTACCCAGCTCTCCTGTCAAAAACACCGTATCTCCGGCACGAAGCAGTCTGCCGAGCTTCAACCCAATGCTTATAGTTTCCCCTGTACAACCGCTAAGATAACGCATCGCCGTATGAAATAGTGATGAAGGCCCCCTGTCTGCCGGTGGTTGCAATGTTTTGTTTTTGAGACCGCCTGTAAGAATGGTATCTGCTTACACAACAGGTACACTCCGGCGATATCCATATATTTTCAGGATTTACCCCTAAGCTTACTGCCTGTATCTTATTTGCAGT
This sequence comes from Nitrospirae bacterium YQR-1, assembly GCA_039908095.1. NCBI lineage: Bacteria > Pseudomonadati > Nitrospirota > Nitrospirae bacterium YQR-1. Next base: position 69,782 of record JAMOBJ010000015.1, on the reverse strand, counting down.
GCTTAAATCTATGTGTTTGCCGCCGGCACTCTGTATGCACACATAATCTCCCTCTCCGGTGGCCTCAGAGACTGCCGCAATCACCTCATCACCAACCTCATAACAACAACTCCTTATCGATGGCCCAAGGGCCATTACAATGTCCGCCGCATCAGATTTAAATTCGCTGAAAAACCGTCCAAGCACACCGCCTAAAATCTCCTGAGCCGTCCCTCTCCAGCCGGCATGTACGGAGGCTGTCACCTTCCGGGCTTTATCGAAAACCAGAATCGGCACACAGTCGGCACTCTGCACCCCTGTGACAACATCCTCTCTGTCAGATATCACGGCATCAGCAACAGTATCCGGCGGTGGCAATGAAGTGTTTTTTCTTAAAACCACTATCGTATCCGTGTGCCTTTGAACCGGCATAAAAAGAGCCTTTGACGGTTTAAACACCTCTTGTACCTTAAGCCCCATGCCGCCGTCTGTAAAGAAAGCCTCGACTTCACAGTGTTTGAATATTTCAGGATATATTAAATTATTATCACCCCGTTGAGATGTAAGCTCATTTTGGGTTCTTAACAAGTAAAAATCCTTTAACAAATCCTACAGGGTCACCGTCTTTTACTTCCACAATTTTGACAGGTAAGCCGTCTATGATATCCTCAATTATTCTGGTTACGCTGGCAAAGCTGTAACTGAGCACTGCATCAACTGTGTTAGCCACGCCCTGAGGCACTGTGCCACGCCTAAAGAGATGGTCATATATGAGTATCTCGCCACCGGGCTTTGTAACGCGCACCACTTCCTCCATTGCCTTATGGGGATTAAACACCACCGTCAGAAACAAGCTCAGGATGGCCTTGTCAAACGTGTTATCATCAAACTTAAGATTTTCGGCGTCCATCTTGTGCAGTCTTGTGTTGTGGGGATAATGGAAGGCTTTTGTTTTTATTTTACCAAGCCCCAGCATTACGTCACTTATGTCTATACCGTCAACATCCACATTGCCGGGGAGAAAGGGCAAGTCATGTCCGCTTCCCACCCCGGGCACTAACACCCTGTCACCTTCTTTAAAATTCAGCATACCGATGGCTTTCTTTCTCCAATGCCTCAACGGAAGCATCAGGGCCGGGTAAAAAATCGGTATAAACGTATTAAATGAAAGAATTTTCAGTGCGTTTTTCATATGTGTCTCCTTGTATAGGGTTTTTAGTTGTCTTTGCCGGCCTCATCCGAGGGCCGGCTAAAAGGGTCATATGTTACTCCGTTGTAAGTAAATGAATCTAACTGATCTGCAGTTAATTCATTTTTAGCATACTCTACAAATAATCCGCTTGTTATGAAAAACTCCACAATATCCTTATCAAGGTGGTTGTCTTTAACCATAAAGCCTATGATCTTAACACATTCGGAGAGTTTTTTGCCAGGTCTGTATGGTCTGTCTTTTGCAGTGAGGGCCTCAAAGATGTCTGCTATGGCCAATATTCTGGACTTACGGCTAAGCTGCTCAGCCTTTAACCCGTTTGGATACCCTGTGCCGTCAAGCTTTTCATGATGTTCGGCTGCGTATTTTGCAACATTTGTAAGCTTTTTAGGCCACGGGAGCCCTCCTAACATCTTGCCTGTCATTACGGCATGGTTATTTATTATTAACCGCTCTTCCTCCGTCAAAGTACCTCTTCTAATAGAAAGATTCATTGTTTCGTCTTCATTTAAAAGCGGGATTCTCTTGTGGCCTATTACTATCTCTATAGATGCAATCTCTTTGAGTTTTGCTATTTTTTCATCAGCCATAAATTCACCACCAAGGTTGGCCACCCTTATTAATTCTATAGCATCAGAAAATTCCTTTAGTTTACCGTCCAGTTCCTCACGGAGTTTACTAAGCACCCCTTCAGTATTTCGTACCCCGGTGCTTAGAATTTCACACTTTCTTTTGAGATAATCATTTTCAGCCTGTTGTTTGAGTATTTCAAAGCGCGCCTCAATCGTGTGCAGCCTGTCATATATTTTTTCAAGTTTGGTTGATTTGTCAACGACATGCTCAGGGGTTGTAATTTTACCTATATCATGCATCCATGCGGCTATACGAAGTTCGTTTTCCTCATCAGGGGTGAGAACAAAATTCCGCCATCTCTCATCCTCCGAGTTACAAAGCCCGCGTGCTATTAGCAGCGTAAGGTCGGCAACACGTCTTATATGGCCCCCGGTATAGGCTGATTTCGCATCGATAGCATCCGCTATCACCTGTATGAAAGAATCCAGCAGGTGCCTAAGCCCCCTGATTAGCGACGAGTTGGTTATGGCAATTGCCGCCTGTGAAGCAAGTGACTCTATAAGCCTTTGATAGCGCGGCGAAAAAGCTATCACCACGCCGTTTTCATTGGTTGCGTTAAGAAGCTGCAATACTCCGATTATTTCATTTTCATGGTTTCTCATTGCTGTTACGAGCATGGACTTTGAGCGGTAACCTGTTTTTTCATCAAATGCCCTGGTTCCCTGAAAATCAAAACCCTCCACCTCATAGACGTCTGTGATGTTTACTGTTTTGCCGGTCAAGGCTACGTATGCCGAAACATTATTTTCGTTCCTGCTCTCATCCTCCTTGTACAATTGTACCGGTGGAAACGGTACCTCGCCGCCTTTTGTGCCGCCCATTAAAAAACCAAGTGATTTTGTGCGGATTATTTTAAATGACAGATTCCTCTCATCCTCTCCCATTATATACAAAGTACCGCCGTCTGCCCCGGTAAAATACATAGCCTTTTCCACTATCATCTCCAGCAGTGCTTCATGGTTTCGTTCGGCAGACAGAGCTATACCTATGGACATGAGCTCATTTTTGTAGTTTTCATTAACCTGTATAAGAGACTTTACTTCCCGTAAAACAATTTCAAATATCTCAGAGGCAGGTTTACCATCCCCTGAGATTGAGGGTTTGAGTTTCTCTGCAAAACCACTTAAAATTTCATTTACCACGCTGTCTTTAGAAAACATTTTATCCACCTGCTGAATTGCTTTTTTGTTTCGGCCCAGAGTGTTCTATCGCTTGTAATACTCTCTGCTTTTTACACTCATTGGTTTTATTGGTTTATTGTTCTCATCATCAAAACAAATTTCCACAAAAAAAGGACCGGCGGTAGTCTCAAAAGGAACCAGCACTATTTTGCCTTTTGATTTATGAGTTATCGTATGATTTTTTCCTACTATCGTTGTCGGTGTTGCCATATTAAACTTGTAGCCGTCCTCGGCTAAAACTTTACGTCCCCCGCCTGAGACCATATTGGTAATTTCACCAACCATATCTGATATCTCATCATTCATTTCTTTCATCTCCTCACCAAGCATCTTTGATGCAATATGTAAAATCGCCTGCTCTGTAAAGGTAATGGCTATTGAGCCTGATGTTCTCTCACCGGCAAGTCTTATTATGCCGGTTACATCTCCCATGGCTAAATTGTTGGCTTTAATACACGGTGCACCATATGTGACCTCAACCCCAGCCATAGTGGTTAAGACATTTACAAGGGCATCTAAAAATGGATTTACAAAATCTACGTTCACGGCTCCCTTGCAGCCCTCGATCTAAAGCTCAGTTGATAAACACCCTGAGGCCATTTTTTTATCAACAACCTTCAGGCGCGCCCAAATACCTCCTACATTATAGCAAAAAAACTTCATTCCATAAATTTTTTTTTTGTCAAACACAAACTTAATCATCAACACTCTTATAAAACATTAAAAAAAAGGGATTACACAAGGTAACCCCTTTGAATACTTCATACTATTTTAACTTAAAAAGCTTATAAATTACTCCCATTTAATGGCTTCAACCGGACAGGTGTCCATAGCTTCCTGACAATCGCAGGAATCGCACTTCCCAGGGTTAGAGGCAACAGCCTTATCTCCCTGCATTTCAAACACATCCGGACATAAAGAAACACACGTTTCGCAACCTGTACAAAGGTCCTGGTCAACAACAGGATTTTTCATTTAACTCCTCCTTAATTAGTATTTGCTTTTATTTAATATTAACACGCTCCATGCAACCCATGGAAATCCGTTAAAATACACCTGTGACATACACAAATTATGTTATCATTGATAAACATCAAATTTCACGTGATATGATAAACAAATTTTACAAAAATTAGCAAGGGAAAAATTATGTCAGACAAAAAAACGCTAAATATACAGATAACCGGCATGAGTTGCGCCGTCTGTGCAGGTTCTGTAGAAAAAGCTGTTAAGTCACTTAACGGTGTACTTGATGCTGTGGTTAATTTTGCGGCAGCTCGTGCAACAGTCATATATGCCCCCGGACTCATAACACCGGAGGGAATTGCAGAGGCTGTCAAAAATGCCGGTTACACGGCTCACATCACACAGAGCAATGTATCAGACACAGAAACTGAACAGGAACACTCCCTGTTAAAATTCCAGTTGATACTCAGCGGAAGTCTTACTGCTGTTATAATGGCAGGCTCTATGCTTTCAGTTGCCGTACTGTCCAATCCGTGGGTACTGTTATGTCTTGCCACGGTAGTACAGTTTTGGCCTGGGCTCATATTTTATAAGGCTGCCTTTTCAGCCCTGAAACATTTTACAACTAACATGAATACCCTTGTTGCAGTTGGAACAACGGCGGCATATTTTTACAGCACCTTTGAGGTACTGTTTCCGCACCTTTTATTAAACAGCCACAGAGAGTTCCCCCACCTGTACTTTGAAACAGCTGCAGCTATCATAACCTTTGTTATTATGGGGCGTTTTCTTGAGGTAAGGGCGAGGGGGCGCACCTCAGAGGCTATTAAAAAACTTATTAAATTGCAGCCTGACACTGCTTCCGTTATAAGAGACGGTAAGGAGCATATTGTTTCTGTTGACGCCGTGACGGTTGGAGATATTATTTTAGTACGGCCCGGGGAGCGGTTAGCCGTTGACGGAGAGATAACAGACGGCAGCTCCGCCATTGATGAGTCAATGCTGACCGGTGAAAGTCTCCCTGTAGAGAAAAATGCCGGCGATAAAATCAGAAGCGGCACTGTTAACACCTCAGGTGCCTTTATAATGCGGGCGCTTAAAACCGGACGGGAATCGTCCCTTGCTCGAATTATTAAACTTATTGAGGAGGCACAGGGCTCTAAAGCCCCAATTCAGAGGATTGCCGACACAGCAGCCTCAGTGTTTGTTCCCACAGTTATAGGCTTATCAGTCCTGACCTTTGTGCTATGGTTTTTATTTGACCATACGTACGGTTTTCAGAAAGGTTTAATGAGTTTTATAGCGGTCTTAATAATCGCCTGTCCGTGTGCTCTGGGGTTAGCTACCCCAACCGCTATTATGGTTGCAACCGGAAAGGGGGCCGAGAGCGGAATTCTGATACGAAACGCCGTAGCTCTTGAAAACTTATGCAAAGTAAATGTCATAGCATTTGATAAAACCGGTACTATTACTGAGGGGAAACCCTCTGTTACAGGTATTTTTGTTGATACTGAAATGAATGAAACTGAAGCCCTTAAAATAGCCGCCTCCGGTGAACACTACTCCGAACACCCCATAGCAAAGGCAATCGTAAATGAGGCACAAAAGCGTGAGATTGCACTTTACGAGTTTGATTCTTTTCGTTCAATAACAGGAGGCGGCATTACAGGCGTTATAAGTGGCGGAAAGGATGTAGTTTTAATCGGAAGTGAGAAATTATTGAAGGATTCTAAAGTGAATTTGTCCGCTTTCCACAATACGCTTGCAACAATTTCAGGTGAGGGTAAGTCTGCCGTCATTTTAGCGCTCAACAATAGACCATACGCCGTGTTTTCTATATCCGACACACTTAAGGCGACATCAAAGGCAGCCGTCGGTGAGTTGAAACACTCAGGGATTACCCCTGTGATGCTTACCGGAGACAATGAAACCGTGGCACGACTGATAGCACAAGAGACAGGCATAGACACGGTTTATTCAGGATTACTGCCTGAGGATAAAATCAAAGTAATAAGAGAGTTAAAAGATTCAGGCATGTTTACAGCAATGGTGGGGGACGGCATAAACGATGCTCCGGCACTTTCAGAGGCCCACATAGGGATTGCACTGGGCACCGGCACAGATATAGCAGTCGAATCAGCCGATATAATTTTGGTCAAAGGTGACCTGATGAGTGTTTCTAAGGCCATTGCACTTTCACGCCTTACAATTAAAACAATAAAACAAAACCTGTTTTGGGCCTTTATCTATAACATAATTGGGATACCGGCAGCCGCAGGGGTTTTAACGCTCTTTGGCGGTCCCGCCCTTAACCCTATGCTTGCCTCTCTTGCTATGTCTTTAAGCTCTGTATCGGTTGTTACAAATTCGTTACGGATTAAAAAGAAGAAATTATAGAAAGGCTAAAAAGCGCCCCTGCTAAAGGTTGCAACCCACCACTGACAACATTACATCTCTTAAAAGAAAACCTGCTCCTGACACTAAAAACAGTGCAACAGGACGATTGTATAAAAAATCTGTAAACTAATAACCTGTTAAACTAATGTCTAATTGCAAAAATAATAGATATTTCAAATAATTCTGATTAATTTTTTAAAAGAGGAGATTACCACGTCGCTGTGCTCCTCGTAATGACGGATAGAAACGTCAACACACAGCCCAGCGCCGTCATTGCGAACCCCAAGGGGTGTGGCAATCTCAGCCCTTAAAGGTAAAACTCATTGACAACGAAATTTTGCAAGCCATTATAAAAAGGATATAACTCTGAAAAACTATCGCAAACTTCTGCAATTAGACACTAATCTCCGGGTAACTGAACAGTGTCCGGTTTTGATGATAATTTTACCTTATTGGAAATATTCTCTCTGTACTCCAAAGGGTGGACTTCTATACTCACATTATCCGGTGCCGTATCATTATCCACTGTCTCCTTCTTTTTCTTTATCAGGTTTTGACGTTTTGCCGTTATGGGGGATTTATAGACTGTATCATCTTTAACCTCATATACCCAGGAAGAGATAATCCTGTAAACGCGGTTTAACGCATAATCAGTAACCCATAAATCACCGTCAACCCATACTACATCCGATGGTCTCTTTACCGCTGCCGGCAGAGACGCTCTCTGCACAATCTTGCCGGATTTAACATCAATCTTAACCAAATCAGCCTTTGTGCAATCGCTATATGATGCGGTTACACAAGCATTGTGGCCGATAACCCAAAGTCCTGGTTTAGCACAGTCCCAGGACACACCTGTTGGGTCCTTAACCGGTGAAAAGAACTCTGCTTCAATGTCGCCTGTAGCCGGAGAGACCTTATAAATTTTTGAGGTGCCGCCATCGGCAACCCACAAGGATTCACCGTCAAAAGCCAGTCCGGTTGGTTTATCACCCGGAGTATGAAGGGTCGATACAATACTGTTGTTTTGCATACTGAGTTTGATGATTTCCTTGCCTAAAGAATCGGCAATCCAGAGAAAACCGTTTTCACAGCAGTCACCCTCCCATGCCAGCCCGCAGATGTTTACATATTTGGGAATAGGCACAGGAAACTTTTCAAGCATAAAATTCAGCACTTTTGTTCTGGTTATATCATCAACTGAAGCGACATCAAGGAAGCCTATGGAGTAGTAAATTGATCTGTCACCAAGAATAAAATCCCTGCCATTCCATGTAACAGCATTAGGACCCCACCCTCTGTCGTCAAATGGTGTAAATGTAGGAGTATCGGAATACCACGCACAGCTAAAATTCAACAAAGGTAATAATAATACCGCAATCTTAACAGCTCTGACAGCATTTTTAAAAAAAACACGTTTCATCGTTATCTCCCTGATAAAATACTCTCTATAGAAGCACCATTGCTGTCAAACGGGCAATTCTCCCTACACCTGCAACCCACTGAGAGCCTCCTCAAACAACCCTTCATTGCTTTAATCGACATAAAAAAATTATTTATTATTTACAGCTTCTTTAAAGGCTTTCCCGGGAACAAACTTTGGAACCTTGGCCTCAGGTATCTTTATCGTTTCACTTGTCCTTGGATTACGGCCTTCTCTCGCCTTTCTGGTTGATACGGAAAATGTACCGAAACCTATGAATGTTACCTTTTGTCCGCTTTTAAGTGCATTGATTATTGCGTTGGTTGTAGAATCCAGTGCTTTTGATGCATCTGCTTTAGACAGATTCGCCTCTTTTGCTATCTGGTCTATTAACTCTGATTTCGTCATTAATCTCCTCCTCCTTAACTTAATAGTTGCATTATTGAAGCCTGAAAACTCAGGCACCATTTGGAGATTATACCAAAGGTGCTTGCTTTTTGCAATAAAAAAATAATAAAATCAATTGTAATAAAAAAAATAATGAGGGGAAAATATAAAAAAGTGTTCCGGGACGGTTTTAAAGGTTCAGATATAACTATTCTGGCGTTCGGAGACAGCCTGACTGTAGGCTTTCAATCGCCGACTTATGAACGTCCTTGGTATGAGGAAACCCCTTATGCTGATTTTTTAAAGGAAAAAATGCACTTTAAGGCTGATTTTATTGTTAGCGGAGTAAGCGGACAGTTGACCTCAGACATGGCGGAACGCTTTGAAAGTGATGTTTTAGACTTACAACCCAATTATGTTATCATACTGGGTGGAACCAATGATCTGGGTTGGGGCGTCACCATCAGCGAGATAGTGGAAAATCTCACCGGTATGTACCAAAGGAGTATAGCTAACGGTATAACTCCTGTTGCCGTAACTGTGCCCTCCATAAGAGGTTTTGATTCCGCTATCGCTCCGCGGGTGATGCTTAACTCTATGATTATGCAAAGCTCGGCTGATATGGGGTTTCACTGTATAGACCTCTTTGCCGCTACCTGTGAAAAAGATACCCTTGCCCTTGCTTCTGAGTATTCCAATGACGGACTACATCTCTCAACTGAGGGTTACAGGGTTATTGCCGATTTATTGTACGATGAGGTTTTTAGAAATATAAACCGGCAGGATGACTAATAATGACCAAAGGCAGCCGGAATTTTTACGGCCGTCTCTAAAATTATGCTACTATCTAACAAATTTAATATTAGCGCAAAGGAGGAAGGGTGGAAATATACTGGGATAATAGTCTGTCAACCGGAGTAAATATAATTGATGAACAGCATAAGGAGATAATTTCAAGAATTAACAATTTACTCTCGATGACAGAGGAAGAAAAAGAGGGAGAGCTGGATAAACTTCTCAGGTTTTTCGGCGGTTATGTTATAGACCACTTCAACACTGAAGAGGCCTACATGATTAAACACAAGTACCCTTTTTACGATGAGCATAAGGATGAGCACATGAAGTTTCTCAAAAGTTATTCCTCTCTGAAGAGACTCTTTGAGAAAGAGGGTGCCACTGATTTAATTATAACGGCTACACAAAATCAGGCTGTCGACTGGCTCATTAAGCATATTAAAAATATTGATCAGAAAATGGCGGATTTTTTAAGAAACAAAATTTAAACTCATTACAGGAGTGCTCTTATCTTCTCATGCCGGGTTGCAGTCATTTGATTAACTTTGTTGGCATCGTCGAAAGCTCCTTGACGTACGCTCCCCTAATAAAGGGGATTCCCCTGTAAGGGGAGGTGTCGCTTTCTACTTTCCGCCTGCGTTTACTTTTGAATTAGAGCTGGTCTTATACATGAAATCCCTTGTTTTGAGCCCGCGCTCCGTCCGGTATTTAATATGAAGGTTTAAAAAAACTTCAAGTTCAAATATGAGTTTATCATTGGGCTTAATTCTGTGGAGTTTATCAAGGCTCCATGAGGCAATGGTTTCATAGAGGCTGACAGCACCCATACTTATTAGCCTGCTGCCTGTTGAGCGGGTTTCATCTGTGGTTTTATCCTTACAATTGCCACAGATAACCGAACCCTCACTAAAATAAAAAGCCCCTGCCGATACACCGCACCTTGCACAGCCGTTTAGCCTGGGTGAAAGCCCTGCTTTTTCAAGTACCTTGATTTTATAGAACAAGCATCTCCTCATTGAGTCGCTCTCCTGACTTTCTATATGGTTTAACGTATCAACCAAGAGTTCAAACAGTCCGTCGTGATGTTCCTTTTCACCGAAAAGTGACATAGTGATTTCAAGTATTTCACATATTCTGACAAAACAGTCAAACTGCTCCCTGAGCTTTTGGTATGGACGAATGATATCGGCCTGAGTAAGATGCGGTAGTTGGGCATGTTCCCTGCCCATGAGGGATATTTTGATATGGGAAAGGGGTTCAAGAGCGCTGCCAAAGCGGCTCTTTGTTGTTCTAGGGCTTTTGGCAAAAGCACGCACAAAACCCTCCTCAGCAGAGAGAATCGTGAGTATTAAATCGGCCTCTCCCAGTGGAAAGCTCTTAAAGACAATACCCTCTGTCCTTAAAAGCATTACATGATATTTCCAAAGTCCTCAGGCTTGAGGTTTCGCAGCCATTCCTCAAGCTCATCAGCGTTTCTTTTTTCGATAACCGACTCGTCAACAAATATGGGAGAATTAGTTCTCAGGGCCACAGCCACAGCGTCGGAGGGCCGTGAGTCTATCGGCTTTTCGTTTTTACCGTCTGTCACATAAAGTGTGGCATAGTAGGTGTTATCTATGATTTCGCGCACCACTACCCTTGCCACGGAAAGCTTTAACTCATCAATCAGATTCTTTACCAGATCGTGAGTCAGCGGCCTTGGAGTTGCCACCCTGCCTAGTGCCAGGGCTATTGAATCGGCCTCCGGTTTCCCTATCCAGATAGGGAGTGTCTCCTCACCTTCCAGAGCTTTCAGTAACAAGATGTACATTCCACTTCTGGGGTCAAACAGTAGTCCGTCAACTTTCATTCTTATTACCACGTTAGTTATAACCCAGTTCCCTTAACATATTCACATCCTTTGTCCATTTACCCCTTACCTTTACAAGCAATTCCAGATATACTTTTGTACCAAGCATATCCTCAATTTCAACACGAGCCTTGCTTCCTATTTCCTTAAGCAGTGTTCCGCGCTTTCCTATTATTATACCTTTTTGGGAGTCTTTTTCAACATATATATTTGCCCCAATTGAGACTAGTTTGTTCGGTTTTTCTTTCCAGAGCACAATTTCTACAGCGATGGCGTGTGGCAATTCATCATGTGTAAGCTGCATGGCTTTTTCCCTTACAATTTCAGAGGCCATAAAGCGCTCGAATTTATCAGTCAGCACATCAAATGAAAAGCCGGCGGGCCGCTGTGGCAGTAACTGCAGAGTCCTCTCCAGCACAATGTCAATTCCATCGCCGGTTTTTGCCGAAACAGGAATTATCTCGCTGAAATCGTACAAACCCCTGTAGGCGTCTGTTACTTTCAGCAGCCGTGTCTTATCGGCCACGGCATCTATTTTATTTATTAAGAGGAAGACGGGTTTTCTCTGTTCTCTGATAGTTTCCAATATTACCTTTTCTGCATCACCGGGGTTGACAGGGTCGGTCACAAAATAGACCAGTTCGGTTTCCCTGACAGCCATAACAGCCGTTTTAACCAGAAACTCACCCAGCTTATTTCCGGCGTTATAAATCCCAGGGGTATCAAAATAAGCAATCTGTGCCCGATCCAAGTTTTTAACTCCCATAATCCTGTTTCTTGTTGTTTGGGGCTTAGGTGTTACAATGGCTAATCTGTGTCCGACAAGCAGGTTAAACAACGTGGATTTGCCGACGTTAGGCTTACCCACTATGGAAACAAACCCGAAACGGAACTCATCAATGCCCTCAGCCGCGGACACTTAAGAAAGAGCCTGCAGAGCCTTCTTAATTCTTTCGAGCCCCTCTTTTATGGTATCCATTGAGGTGGCATAGGAGATTCTGATATAACCCTCCATGCCAAAAGCGCTTCCGGGCACAAGTGCGACAGCGGCATCCTCCAGCAGATACATAGCCATATCCGATGAGTCGGAAACAGTGCGGCCTGTGGCTGATTTTTTTCCAAGATGAGCCTTTATGTTTGGAAATGCGTAAAATGCGCCCTGCGGCCTGCGGCAGACGACTCCTGGTATCTTATTTAACTCCTTTACTATGAATTCCCTTCTTTTATCAAACTCTTTTACCATGACAGCCACAGTGTCCTGCTGTCCCGTCATAGCCTCAATAGCAGCCTTCTGGGAAACAGAGGCCGGATTTGATGTTGACTGGCTTTGGATATTTTCCATGGCTTTAATAATGCTCTTATCTGCGGCAGCATATCCTATCCGCCATCCTGTCATAGAATGGGACTTTGAGAGCCCGTTTATTACAACTGTTTTCTTTTTTACTTCTTTATCAATGGAGGCTATGCTTATGTGAGAAAGTCCGTCGTAGAGGAGTTTTTCATATATTTCGTCTGAGACGATAAACAGATTGTGTTTAAGGGCAACCTCGGCAATTCCCTCAAGGGTTTTTTTGTCATAGGTGTAGCCGGTAGGATTAGACGGGTAATTAAGGATAACGGCTTTGGTTTTTTTCGTGATTTTTTCTCTGAGCGCATCCGCCGTGACCATGAAGAGGTCATCTTCAGAGGTATCAACAATTACCGGTTGAGCATCATTAAGCAGAACCTGGTCGGGATAAGACACCCAGTACGGAGCCGGAATTAAAACCTCATCGCCGGGTGAGTACAGGGCCTGTGCGGCGTTGTATAGAGAGTGTTTTGCTCCGCAGGATACCACTATTTCATTGCGGTCATATTCAAGTAAGTTATCCACCCTGAGTTTGTTTATTACAGCATCCTTAAGCTCAGGTACGCCTCCCACGGGGGTGTACTTTGTAAAACCATCTTTAATAGCCTTAATCGCAGCCTCTTTAATATTGTCAGGGGTGTCGAAATCCGGTTCTCCCAGAGCAAAACTAATAACATTCACCCCTGATGCTTTCATCTCCTTTGCTTTTGAGTCAATTGATAATGTTGCTGACGGTTTAATCTTCTTAGCTCTTTCTGATAACATTGTTATCCTGCCCTCTTTTTTTATTTATTTAGATTTACAAACTGCCCTACTGATTCTAACATATTCATGATATAATTTTTTGATTTTTTGATATAATTTTAATACATATTTTACGACTGCAAACTTGTATATTATCATAACAACTATTAGGGCAGCCACGGGGGCTGCCCCTACTTTCAATATAAAAAGTTTCTTTCTCAAAAAATCACCGGGCCCGGGCGTTGGGGCGCTTGAAAAACTTATGCCGCCTTAACTGCTATCCTTTTAGTCTCTTTTATAGCCTCTTCAGTCTTAGGCATGGTAATTGTCAGCACTCCGTTTTTAAATACAGCCTCAACCTTATCTGTCTCCACCTCTGCAGGAAGAGCGACGCACCGTGAGAAGCTGCCATAGCTGCGCTCCATCCGGTAGTAGTTGCTCCCTTTAGTCTCCTTTTCGTCCTTCTTTTCACCACGTATAATCAGGGAGTCTTTTCTCAATGAAACATCAATGTCTTTTTCATCCATGCCGGGCAGTTCCGTTGTAATTCTGATATCTTTGTCACCTTCCATCACATCTATCCTCGGACTAAACCTCCCGCCAAAACCACCAAAGGGTCCGAAGCCGGCAGTGTCAAGGAAGTTGTCAAAAAGCTCATTGATGTTGCGGTGTAAAGTTGCCCACCCGGGCTCCTCCTCACGCCTTATGGCTAAATTTGAGCCCTTGTTCCACCACGGGATTAGGTCCTTCAGTTCCATAGTATTACCCTCCTTTTTGTTTCAATCAATGCCCGTTAAACGGCCATTTCACCTGTTTACTGTTATAATTACAATTTTCATGCCAAACATATAACTGCCTGATAAACAATGATTTTTTGTTTTTAATATACTCTTGCAATAACAAATCAAACTCAGAATCAGGCCAAAATGGCCTATCTATAGACTACAATATACTATTGGCCTGAAATTAAAGAATTGCGGCTAACTTTCTGATATAGGCCAAATCGGCCTATTAAGTGTTGAAACGGCCTACCATGAAGTCATAGACAAGCAATTTATAAACTTTCTATATATTGACAAACAATTATTCAATAGGATAGCATATTGCCGTGTGTCAATTGATGATGTATCAGTACACTATAAACTTAGCAGTATAAATATGGCTGCTCTGCAAATAAATCATTTAGAAAAACCAATCTGTCAGGTAATACACAGTTGGTAACCACTATAGAATTATCACTTTTTACTACCCTTACATTTATTATACCGCTCTTTATTGCCATGGCAATTAGCAAAAGCCGTAACCTCTTGATATACCTCTGTTTTTCTGTATCAGCCTTAGCTTCTTTAGTAACTGCTATTGCAGGGCTTTTGGCAGTGACCGGCGGTATAACTGAACAGATGGTACTGCCGCTGGGGCTGCCGGCTCTTCCATTTCATCTGAGGCTTGACAGTCTTTCCGGATTTTTTCTGTTTGTTGTCGGCCTGCTTTCATGTTATGTTTCAATATATTCAATTGGTTATGTAAACGGCCTTGCCGAGGGTAAGCCTGTAAAGAGACTTATCGTGTTTTACAATCTCTTTGTTATGGGAATGATTATGGTAATCCTTGCTGATGACGCCATGTTTTTTATGATTTCGTGGGAGGTGATGGCAGCATCGTCTTACTTCCTGGTTATATTTGAGGACGGACGCAGTGAAAACAGGAGGGCTGCCTATCTTTACATGGTAATGGCCCATGTCGGGGCAATCTTAATACTTCTTTCTTTTGGAGTTTTGGCTGGAATTACGACAGGTTTTGAGAATTTTACAGCTTATACTTTTGATGCAATGAGGCAAACGGAGTTTCCACTGAGATGGGCAACGGCGGCATTTTTGCTTTCTTTTTTAGGTTTTGCGGCCAAAGCCGGAGTGATCCCTTTTCATGTCTGGCTACCTGAGGCGCATCCGGTAGCGCCTTCAAATGTTTCCGCCCTGATGAGTGGAGTAATGCTTAAAACCGCTATATATGGAATAATACGAATTACTTTTGACATAATACGGGTGTTTCCTTGGTGGTGGGGGGCGGTGGTGCTTGTGCTGGGGTTGCTCTCAGCCGTCATGGGAATACTTTATGCCCTGATGCAGCACGATTTAAAAAAACTGCTTGCCTACAGCTCGGTTGAAAATATTGGAATAATCCTGATAGGAATAGGGTTGGCTATGATCTTTACCTCTTTTCATCTTCCGCTTATGGCAGCTCTTGCCCTCATAGCCGCCTTATATCATGTAATGAACCATGCAATGTTCAAGGGACTGTTGTTTATGGGGGCGGGGGCTGTCCTTCACGCCACCCATGAAAGAAATATGGATGAAATGGGAGGGCTTATACGCTGCCTGCCGTGGACGTCAGTGTTTTTTCTGATTGGCTGCATATCAATTTCAGGACTACCTCCATTTAACGGATTTGTTTCAGAATGGCTTATCTTTCAGGCGTTTTTGCTCTCCCCGTCACTGCCAAACCAGCTTATGAAGCTTTTGATACCTTTGGGAGCAGCCCTGCTTGCTTTGACCGCCGCCATGGCATCCGCCGCATTTGTTAAAACCTTCGGCGTTATTTTCTTAGGTAACCGCAGGGGCCACAGCCGGCACGACGTAGTTGAAGTGGGATGGACTATGCGTATTGGGATGACTCTTGCGGCGTTCACTTGTCTTTGTCTTGGAATTCTGCCAACCATTGTAACAGACTGGATGGACGTCATTACTGAGCGGCTCTTTGGAACAAAACTTAATGTTACCTCAGGGGTATATGGCTGGATGTGGCTGACTCCGGTTGACCCTGAACGGGCTTCTTACTCAGGGCCGCTTGTCCTTATCGGCATTATTGTTGTTTGTACAGTTACCTACTTATTGCTCCATGTTAAGTCAGGCAAAATACGCAGGGGGCCTGTTTGGGATTGCGGGTTTCAAAAACTTAATCAAAAAATGCAATACAACGCCGTATCTTTTGCTATGCCGTTTCGCAGAATATTCGGGTTTCTTTTTGATATAAGAGAGCAGGTAAGTGTATCCCGGCAGCAGAGACATTCCGCTTTTCCTGTGAGATCAAATTACTACCTCAGAGTAAGAGACCGCTTTTGGGGTTGGATTTATAAACCCGTTGTTGATATAGTCGTGTTGTTTTCCAGAAAAGCAGGGATGCTCCAGCATGGTAAAATACATGTGTACCTTATATATTCATTTGTAACAATAATCCTTCTGCTGGGCTTGTTATGAAAGCATTAAATTTGATTTTCATCGAGGTTTTGCAAGTACTGATTGTCCTGTCGGCGGCTCCTGCTTTTGTAGGGTGGGTGGACATGCTGAAGTGCTGGTCTCAGGGGAGGTCATCGGCAGGGTTGCTTCAGCCATACAGAAATATCGCAAAGCTGTTTGTCAAGGATATTGTGCTGGCTCATAACGCCTCGTGGATATTTCGTTTTACTCCGTATTTTGTCTTTGGCACCTCAGTTGTTGTTGGAAGCGTAATTCCTATAGTTTCGATGAACTTGTTTTTGGCGCCAAGTGCTGATATTATTGTCTTAATCGCACTTTTTTCAACAGCCAGATTTTTTACCGCATTGGCAGGGATGGATGTGGGCACTGCATTTGGCGGGATGGGTTCCAGTCGTGAGATGATGATAGCTTCTCTTACGGAGCCTGCCATTTTGATGGCTATTTTTACCGTATCACTGGCAGGAAAGTCAACATCCTTGTTTCACATAGTGCAGTCATTTCAAAGCGGCGTGTTGATTTTGAGGCCGTCAATTGTATTTGCTGCACTTGCATTTATTCTTGTAGTAATTGCAGAAACAGGCAGGGTTCCGGTAGATAATCCGGCAACTCACCTTGAGTTGACCATGGTGCATGAGGCAATGATTCTGGAGTATTCGGGCAGACACCTTGCTCTTATACAGTGGGGCGCAATGATGAGATTTTTTCTTTTTGCCACACTTGGTATTGCATGTTTTTTGCCATGGGGGATAGCTGCCACTGATACCGCAGGGGAGATTGCCGTATCAGTTTTCTTTATGCTTATAAAGCTTGGCATCATTGGTATTGCCGTGGTTCTGACGGAGACCGGGCTTGCAAAGATGAGATTATTCCGTTTAACCGAATTTCTGGGAGCCGCTTTTTTGATGGCTACTCTTGGTATGATATGCTTTTTTATTCTGGAGTGATATGAGCGTTGAGGTAATGGCACAGATAAATAGTTTTCTGGCGGCATTGGTGTTATTAAGCGCTTTTGCAATGCTTGCGCAGAGGAAAATAAAAAGCTTAGTCACCTTATTTGCATGGCAGGGACTTTTTCTTTCAATAAACACAGCACTCGTAGGGTTTGTGGCCGCCAAGCATCATCTCTACATATCATCGGTTTTAACTCTCTCGATAAAAGTAATCCTCCTACCGTACATATTGCATGTCCTTGCTGTGCGCCTTAAGATCAGAAAAGAGATGGAAACAATAGTTAATATCCCAACGACAATGTTGATAGGCATTGCACTTGTTATTTTCTCGTACCATCTTACAGCCCCGGTCAGAGAGCTTTCCACTCTTATAACCCGTTCAACCCTTGCAGTTGCCCTTGCAACAGTTATGATAGGGCTTCTAATGATGATAACGAGAAAACACGCCGTCACGCAAATAATAGGATTTCTTGCAATGGAGAACGGTCTTTTCTTTGCAGCTACCAGTGCGACATACGGTATGCCTTTGGTGGTGGAGCTTGGTGTTGCTCTGGATGTTTTAATTGCCGCCTTCATATTCGGAATATTTTTCTTCCAGATAAGCACAACATTTGACAGCCTCAGTGTGGAGCAGATGGAGAGCCTGCGGGAGGACAACTGAATGATACTCCTTGTTTTGCTTATAACGCCGCTTGTGGCTGCTTTGGTTTTAGCCTTTATCGGGGACAGGAGGTTTGCACCTGAACTAAATATTTTATCATCGGTTTTAACTCTTGCAGCCGGTGCTGTTCTTGCCATTGAGGTCTGCAACCACGGGCCGGTTATAACAGGCGGCAAATTCTTCTATGTTGACGCCTTTAGCGTATTCCTCTCTGTGCTTACCTCTTTTGTCTCTGTTACTACCGCTGTCTTTAGCCGCAGGTATATGGAAAGAGAGAGGGAACACGGACGGGTTGGACACAGGCGTATGCGCTTTTATCATGCTATGTTTCAAATGTTTATCTTTGCTATGCTGCTGTGTTTGCTCACTAACAACATAGGGGTGTTGTGGATAGCGATGGAGCTTGCCACCTTATCAACTGTGCTTCTGGTCTCGCTCTACCGCAGCCCCGGAGCGATAGAGGCCGCATGGAAGTATTTTATACTCTGCGGGGTCGGCATTGCTCAGGCTCTTTTTGGAACGGTTTTGTTATACTTTGCGGCTGAGAAAGTGTTGGGTGAGGGCGGGGAGGCGCTGCTTTGGACAAACCTTATTGGGGTAAGCGGCAAGCTTGAACCTACTGTACTTTCTCTGGCTTTTGTTTTTCTGGTTGTGGGTTATGGCACGAAGGTGGGTCTTGTTCCCTTACACAATTGGCTTCCCGACGCCCACAGTGAGGGCCCTACACCTATCTCAGCAGTGCTCTCAGGTCTTCTGTTAAATATCGCTCTCTATGCTCTTGTCAGATGCAAGGTGCTGGTGGATGGCTCAACTCACACCCACTATGCCGGAAACATTATGATGGGATTCGGGATTGTATCAATTTTAGTTGCCTCTTTTTCCATCCTCAGACAAAGAGATATTAAGCGCATGTTTTCTTATTCATCTATCGAGCACATGGGAATTGCTACTTTTGCTTTTGGTCTTGGCGGGTCTATCGCCACATTTGGCGCACTTCTGCATATGCTTATGCACAGCCTTACAAAATCCTCAATATTTTTCATTACAGGCAACGCTTGCCAAATGCACCGTACACAGGAGATAGCTAAAATAAAAGGACTGTTTAACGGTGATTCTTTTGTCGGCTGGACATTGATGCTATCTTCGATGGCAATTGCCGGTATGCCGCCCTTTGGTATTTTTACAAGTGAATTTCTAATTCTTACCGCTACCATAAAGGAAGCGCCACTTTTAGCGCCTTTTATCCTTATAGGCCTTGCTGTTGCCTTTGCAGGGCTTCTGAGGAAAGTTCAATATATGGTCGCAGGGGATGTTCCCTCATATTATACACCAATGAAGACAGCCCGCACACCGGTTTTGCTTCACATGACACTGGTGCTTGCCCTTGGTTTCTATCTGCCGGATTTCCTAAATAAGTGGTTTCAGAGTGCGGTAGAGTTATTGAAATGAATACATTAGCTGAGGCACTTAAGGGCGCATTTGGCGCTGAAGCGGTCACTGATAAAAACAGAACTCCGGTTACATTTACAGTGCCGGCGGAGAGATTTGCAGAGGCCGCTAAAGTGCTAAAGGACTCATTTGCTTTTCTTAGTGCAGAGTGGGCAACAGATGAAAGAGATGCAGGCAGGGGCTTCGGCATCCATGCTTGTTACAGATGGGGGAGCGAGTACCTGATAGTGAAGGCTCGGCTGCCTCAGCATAATCCAACCTTCCCAAGCCTTATAAAGCACTTTGTGCCAGCCTACAGGTTTGAGCGCCAAATAAGAAGCCTCATGGGGATAACACCGGCGGGGCATCCGGATGACAGACCGTGGATAAAATTTGAGGATTGGCCGCAGGATGCATGGCCTCTCAGAAAGTGTTTTGACGCATCAAAGCCGATGCAACCGGTGGAAGGGGACTACGCATGGCTTAAGGCTGAGGGTGAGGGCGTGTATGAGATTCCGGTTGGCCCCGTCCATGCTGGTATAATTGAACCGGGACACTTCAGGTTTCAGGCGGTTGGGGAGACCATAATTAATCTTGAGGAGCGTCTTGGTTACGTCCACAAGGGGATAGAAAAGAGATTTGAATCTATGGCGTGGGATACTGCGGTTAAATTAGCAGGGCGGGTATCTGGTGATACAACAGTTGCTCACGCCACGGCCTACTGCATTGCCCTTGAATCGATGACACAGTGCCGGGTGCCGGAGCGGGCGCAGTGGCTTAGGGCACTTTTTCTTGAACGGGAGCGTATTGCCAATCACCTTGGCGATATAGGGGCAATTTGCAATGACGCTGCATTTGCTTTTATGTTATATCAGTGCTCACGGCTTAAGGAAAGCCTTATGCGTACCAACCATAAGCTCTTTGGGCACAGGTTTATGATGGACAGAGTGATTCCCGGTGGTGTGACAGTTGATGTAGATTCAGAGGGCAAAAAGGAAATCTTAACGGAGCTGGATTTCCTTGAGGAAGACTTTGGGCGGCTGGTTACTATCTATGAGGAGAGTGCTTCGCTTGAGGACAGAGTGCGTAACACCGGCATACTGTCATCCGAATTGGCAAGAGAGCTTTGTACGGTAGGAATAGTAGCACGGGCAAGCGGCCTTAATGTAGATTGCAGGGTTCATAACCCGTACCCTCCATATGATTCACTGGAAGTAGCGGCCCCTGTGCTTACCGCCGGGGATGTGCACGCAAGGGTGTGGGTACGGGTAGAGGAAATACGGGAGTCCGTGCGCCTGTTGCGGCGTATTCTCAGAAAAATGCCTGTAAGCGGCATAATTACTAAGTGCAGCGTGCCCTTGCCTGATTCAACAGGGTTTGCGGCGGTTGAGGGATGGCGCGGGGAGATACTCTACTGGCTACAAAGCGGCCCCACCGGAGCAATAAACAGGTGTATGGTCAGAGACCCGTCCAGTGTAAACTGGCTGGCCCTTGAGCAGGCAATAAAGGGTAATATAGTCCCTGATTTTCCTCTTTGCAACAAGAGTTTTAATCAGTCGTATTCGGGGCATGACCTATGATTAGAATTCTGCGCCAGATATTTCTCCACACAGGCATTGTTACAGACTCAAGCCCACGAATTGATGACCCCAAAATAACCATATCGGAAATCAAACTTGAGGATTCCGTAAAAAAGTATTTCAAGCGGAGCTTAGCGGTAAGGGAAGTGGATGCAGGCTCATGTAACGGTTGCGAGCTTGAGATTCATGCCATAAATAACCCGGTATATGACTGTGAGAGATTTGGTATTCATTTTACCGCCTCACCCAGATTTGCAGATGTATTACTTGTCACAGGGCCGGTAACTAAAAATATGGAAATAGCTCTTGTCAGGACCTATAATGCAGTGCCCTCTCCTAAATTTGTAATTGCAGCCGGTGACTGTGGCTGCAATGGCGGGATATTTGGTGAAAGCTATGCTTCTTTGGGAGGAGTTGACAAGATTATTCCGGTAGATGTTTATATTCCGGGCTGTCCACCAACTCCTGTTGATATCTTAAACGGATTTTATAAGTTGTTTTTGTGATACGAATATTTATCCGGTTTTACCGTTCAGACGGTCAACTTTACAATTATTAGGGCACTTTGATTGAATTTATAAAATCTGTTAGTATATCTATGAAGAGTTATACAGGCATCCGAAGTAATGCTGTTATACTATAGGTAACGATGAAAAGTTAAACATTTTGAGGGGGGGAACCAGCTTTTGATAGGGTTAATGATATATAAGTTATGAGCAATTTCATTACAAACAGTGGCGCAAAAAATCTAAAAAACCGCTTGATAGAGCTTATAACCAAAAGCGAGAAATTAAAATTTCTTGTCGGTTTCTTTTACTTTTCAGGTATAAGGGAACTTTATGAAGGACTAAAATCAAATCTTGATGTCGTCACAAAGGTTCTGGTGGGATTAAATGTTGATTATTGTAACTTTGGCCTGATTGAATTTCCAGAAGATGATCAATTATCAGACGATGAAAGAGTATATAAGTTTTTTGGGTCAATAAAAAAATCTATAAATACAGAAATTTTTGATAATAAAGAATTTTACGAGCAAGTAAAATTTTTCATTGGGCGTATTCAAAAAGACATGCTGATTATCCGTAAAACCTATAAACCTAATCACGCCAAACTTTATTTATTTAAACTGCAACAGAGTCAGGTCGGCAGAAGAAATCTGTTTATAACCGGCAGCAGCAACCTGACAAAGGCCGGGCTTTCCACTCAAAACGAATTTAATGTAGAGATTGGTGACTATGGTTTTGAGGATGCTGAAAACTATTTTGATGAGCTTTGGAGCGATGCAGTAAAAATTACAGAATGCGCTGATATTAAAAAGAAACTTGTTGATGTGATTGAAAATGAAACACTTATAAAAGATGTTACGCCGTTTGAAGCTTTTTGTATAGTCCTGAAAACTTATCTGGATTCATTTGAACAAAAAGAAATCAGAGAGTCCCTGATAAAAACATTGGAAGAAAACGGCTATACACCATACCAATACCAGCTTGATGCAGTGAGACAGGCACTATCCATTATCGAAAACAATAACGGCGTTATTGTGGCTGATGTTGTGGGTTTGGGGAAAACGATTATCGCCTGCGCCATTGCCAAAGAGCTTAAAAAACGAGGCATAGTGATCTGTCCGCCTGGGTTGTTAGGGAATCACGATTCCGGTTGGACAAAATATTTAGAAGATTTTCACTTAGCAAAAGATGGCTGGAAAGCAGTATCACTTGGTGATTTGGAAAACACCTTAGAATTTATAAAGAAAGCAAAAGATATCGAGGTAGTGATAGTTGATGAGGTGCACCGTTTCAGAAATCAGGATACAGAGGGCTATGAGCTTCTAAAAAACATCTGTAGGGAAAAGCAGGTTATTTTACTTACCGCCACTCCATTTAACAATCGTCCCGGCGACATTCTTTCACTCCTTAAGTTGTTTATTACGCCTAAAAAATCCTCTATTACATTAGAAAGTAATCTTGCGGTCCAATTCGCTGAATTTAAAGGAATTTTCGACAAGCTTGGAATTATCAAAAAATATTGGAACTCCCCGGATAACATAAAAAGAAACAAGGCACTTAAGTATTATAAGACATTATTTAAAGAGAGTAAAATTGACCTTAAAAAAGTAGCCGAAAGAGCTCGCTACCTTGCAAAGCAAATCAGGAATGTTATTGATCCGGTAACAATCAGACGCAATCGTTTGGATTTGCAAAATAATCCGTTTTATAAAAACGAGGTAAAAGAACTATCCAAAGTAGCCGACCCGATAGAGTGGTTTTTTGAGTTAAGTAAAGAGCAATCTGAATTCTATACGGAAATAATTGAAAGCTATTTTGGCGATCCTGATGATAGAGGACGTTTCAAGGGTGCTGTCTATAGACCGTTTGAATACGAAAAAGGCGTTAAAGAACAAATGACCGAGGATGATAACCGGCAATTCCAACAACAGCGGAACTTGTTTGATTTCATGCGCCGCTTAATCGTTAAACGTTTTGAAAGTTCCTTTGGTTCTTTTGAGCAAAGCATAAAAAATTTCAAAAGAATAACTGAAAATAGTTTGGAATTTATCAAAAGAACCGGTGAATATATCATGGATCGCACTCTTTTAGAAAAAATTTATGAGTTCGATGCTGACGAAATTGAAAAATCTCTGATTGAGTATGAAGAAAAAATAAAAAAGGGGCAATATCCTAAAAATCATAAAAGATACAAACTCAACGATTTTATACGTAAAGAGCAGTTTCTTGAGGATATCCAATCAGACCTTGAATTATTCGATGAGATACTTGCAAAGCTTTCTAAGTTATATCTGCTGCAGAACGATCCTAAAACAGATTGTCTTATTGAAAACATAAAGAAAGAATTCTCTAAAAAACCCACCAAAGGGCAGCACAAACGAAAAATAATTATCTTTACCGAATATGTTGATACTGTGCGCTATTTGGAGAAAGCACTGGAAAAACATTTTGGCGGTAAGATGCTGGTTGTAGCCGGTGATTTACCGTCATCAAAAATATCTCTAATAAACAAAAATTTTGATGCTTCTTATCCTGTGCAGGAAAATGATTTCGAACTACTACTGTCCTCCGACAGGATTTCCGAGGGATTTAATCTCAATCGTGCCGGAATGGTCATCAATTATGATATTCCATGGAATCCTGTACGTGTCATTCAGCGTCTTGGGCGTGTTAACCGTATCAGTAAAAAAGTTTTTGACGAGCTTTACGTCGTGAATTTTTTCCCAACCGAGAAGGGTGCTGAATTAGTACAGTCCCGGGAAATAGCCGCCAATAAAATGTTCCTTATTCATACCGCACTTGGTGAGGATTCAAAGATTTTTGATATAGACGAAACTCCAACCCCTGCAGGCTTATTTAATAGGCTGCAGCAAAATCCGGATGAGCATGAGGAGGAAAGTTTTTACACCAAAGCCCTAAGGGAATTTTTGAGAATCGAAAAAGAAAATCCGGATTTGTTTGAAAATCTTAAAAATTATCCACGTCGTATTAAAACAGCTAAGAAGTATGACGAAAACGAACTCTTGGTTTTTTTTAAAAAGGGGCGGCTGTATGTAAACGCAGCAAAAACGGATACAGAAAAAGTGCAGCCATATCAAACCACTTTTGAGGATGTATTTGAAAAAATAGTTTGTACGCCGGAGGAAGATGCGCTTGACTGGAACACACAACAATTTTGGCAAGCGTATCAGTCAATTAAGGATTTTCGGGATTATCGCCCTGGACCGGTCAATGAGCAAAACCTGGAGCAGAAAGCAAAAATTAATCTTGATTCTCTTATCGGAAGTACGAGGGAAGAACTAATGCCACACAAGGAATTTCTACGTACACTTAGAGAAGATATTTTAGATTGCGGCACGTTGGCAGATTATACATTGCGCCGAATAGGGAATTTTAAAGAGGATTCAATTGAAGATATTCTTGGATTAAAAAAGAAATTGGGCGGTGATTATTTGATCAAAGAAAAGAATCGGCAGAAAGATCAGAAAAAAGAAATCATAATAGCTATTGAGAATAAAAAATATGAGTGAAGCAAGACAAATTTTAGAAATGGTAATAGATAATTTCTCAGTTGAAAAGTTCAATCGTTTTTTCCGGGAGAAGAGCCGGCAGTTTAAACCGATGGGAGATAAATACTCTTACTATGACGATGATCATTTTAAAGATGGACTGAAACTTGGAGAAATCAATTTTTCAGATGGTGACAGCTTAATTATCTATGCATTTGAAGTTAAAAAAGAACTTTCAGAACGCTCCGGTAAAAAAGCACAATATGAAATAGCTAAAGATATTTTAAAATCCATAGAAAATCAAAAGTTTTCAGCAGGGATTTTTATCTTTTATAATTCAAGCGGCAATTTCCGCTTCTCGCTTGTTTATCCTGAATCAACCGGCACGAGCCGACAGTGGAGCAATTTCCGCCGGTTTACCTATTTTGTTGGTAATGAATTAACTAACAAGACATTCAAGCAACAAATTGTTGACGGTGATTTTTCCAGTTTAGCAAAAATCAAAGATGCGTTCTCCGTTGAAAAAGTTACTAAAGAATTTTACAAGAGTATTGCCGATTGGTATTTTTGGGCGGTGGAGTGCTGCCGGTTTCCTAAAGATGCTGAAGCTGAAGAAAACGGCAGGAATATTGCTGTAATTCGGCTGATTACCAGAATGATTTTTATTTGGTTTATGCGGGAACGCAGTTTAGTACCAAAAGACTTATTTGAAGAAACCAGTATAAATACTATTCTAAAAAATACAGCCTTAGATGAATCAACTTATTATACTGCTATTTTACAGAATCTATTTTTTGCCACTTTAAGCACTAAAAAAGATGAGCGTCAATTTGGGAGTGAGGTGAGGGGCTATAAAGGAAACAATCCCGACTTTGGAAATCAGTACGTTTTTCGTTATCAGGAGCTTTTCCAAAATCCTGATGAGATAAATAAATATTTTGGCGATATTCCTTTTTTAAATGGCGGCCTTTTTGAGTGTCTTGACGACAAGAAAAATGGAATAATCATTGATGGTTTTTCACGTACTAAAAAGAACCAGCCGTCAGTTCCCAATTATTTGTTTTTCAGTCAGGAACAAAAAGTTGATCTAAGTAAAGCCTACGGTACACAAAATAAAAACTGCAAAGTGAGTGGGCTTTTAAATATTCTATCTTCATTTAATTTCACGATAGATGAGAACTCTCCAGATGACGCTGACGTCGCACTTGACCCGGAGCTTTTAGGACGGGTTTTTGAAAACTTGCTGGCCAGCTTTAATCCGGAAACATCCACCACAGCCCGCAAAGCTACCGGCAGTTACTACACACCCAGAGAAATTGTTGATTATATGGTTATCGAATCTCTCAAGGCTTATTTCAAAACTCACCTGCCTGATATAGTAGATATAGATAATAGGTTGGAAAAATTGTTTTCACCCGGAAGCCATGAAAACCCTTTTAATGACAGCGAAACAAGAAAGCTTGTAGAGCTGATTGAAAATGTTAAAATAGTTGATCCTGCGGTTGGCTCCGGTGCTTTTCCTATGGGCGTACTGAATAAATTAGTTTTTATTCTCAATAAAATTGATGATGGAAACAAACTATGGGAACAAGCACAACTGAGAGCTGCGGATGCAATACCTGACCCAAGTGTCAAGCGAGCAACAAAAACAAGAATTAAGGAATATTTTAGCGGTAAAAACGCCGATTATGGCCGGAAACTGTATCTTATCCAAAGGTGTATATATGGTGTGGATATTCAACAGATTGCGGTGGAAATTTCTAAACTACGATTTTTTATTGCACTTTTAGTTGACGAGACGGTTGATAAAACGAAAGACAATTGGGGTATTGAGCCTTTGCCGAATCTGGATTTCAAGATAATGCAGGGTAACAGCTTGCTTGAAGAATATGAAGGGATAAAACTTTTTGACGAAAAGCTTATTACAGGTATAAGTTTTGACAAACAAAAACTCATCGAATTAACAAAACAGAAACAGTTATTATTGCAGAAGAAACGCTTTTCTTGTCACGCAAAAAATGAACTAACAACATCTAAGGATGCAGAAATAAAAGAAGAATTAAAAAAACTTGAAAAACAATTGAACAACTTAAATAAAGAAGATGATAAAATTGTAGATAGTAATGGACTTTTTGACGCCCAAAATGAGGCAATACAAAAAAGGGATGAATTAAAGCTACTTCACAAAGAATTTTTTGAAACCAGCGAGAAAGAATTAAAAGGTAAAATTAAAAAGCAGATTGAGAAAATAGAGTGGGATTTAATAGAAGCCACTCTAAGAGAGCAGAATAAAACATCTGAACTTATAAAATTAGAACAGTTCAAAAAATCAAACACAAAACCATTCTTTCTTTGGAAACTTCATTTTGCTGAAGTTTTTGAAAAAGGTGGATTTGATATTGTGATTGCTAATCCGCCGTATTTACGCATACAGGAGATTCAGAAAAACAATCCAGAATTAGCGGAAAAACTTAAACAAATATATATTTCAGCCTCAGGCAGTTACGATATCTATGTCTGCTTTGTTGAGCTTGCCACGGGGTTGATGAGTAAAAAAGGCAATATTGCCTATATATTGCCACACAAGTTTTTTCAAGCGGCTTTCGGTAAAAACCTGCGTAATTTATTAGGTTCTAAAAAGCTTTTGAAAAAGATTGTAGATTTCGGTAGCAGTCAAATTTTTGAATCTGCAACAACATACACCTGCCTTTTGTTTTTATCTTTAGGTAATGATGCCTTTAAATTTGCTGAATTAAAGCCAAATGCAACTGTAAACGACCTGAATGAAATATTTGATGACATAAATATTCATAAAAATATGCACGGTGAAAAAGTTGATATAAAAATACTTCAGACAAATTCAATAGATGAAGATCCTTGGCATTTCTCAGCAGGCAATGCCGGAGATGTTTTAAAAAAACTCAAAAAACAAACAAGAACAATTGCTGATGTTTGTGAAAAAATATTTCAAGGCATTGCAACAAGCGCTGATAAAATATACTTTCTCGAACATATTTCCGAGGGAAACGGAATTATAACAGCCTTTTCAAAATCCCTTAATTGTCAAATTGAAATAGAGAAAGATTTTGTAAAACCTTTGATGAAAGGAGCAGATGTTCATCGTTATTCAAAACTTGAACCTAAAATATGGTGCATCTTTCCATATAAGATGCAAAGTGGTAAAGCTGTTCTGTTTACTCAGGACGAGATTAAAATGGACTTCCCATTGGCATGGAAGTATTTGCTTGAAAATAAAAAAACATTAGAAAGTAGAGAAAAAGACCGTATGAGCCATGAACAGTTTTATGCTTATATATACCCTAAAAATCTGACAGAATTCGAAAAACCAAAAATTGTAACACCGGATATTGCCTCCGGTTGTCAAATGACAGTTGATGAAAGAGGGCTTTATCATACAACAACTATTTATAGCTTTATATTTAAAAAAACTGTCAAAGAATCATTAAAGTATTTTTTAAGCATACTAAACTCAAGGCTTTTCTGGTACTTTCTAACAACAACTGGCTCTGTGCTTCGGGGTAACTATTTTAGATTTAAAACAAATTATCTTATGCCGTTTCCCATACCAAGAGGGCTATCATTAAATGAACAACAGCCCTTTATTACCCTCGTTGATAAAATCCTAACTCTCAAGCAAAATGATTCCAAAGCTGATACCACAGCCATTGAACGTGAGATTGACCAAATGGTTTATAAGCTTTACGGTCTCACACCGGAGGAAATAGAGATAGTGGAAAATGATCACACATAACCCACTTCCCAACCGTAAAGCCATTGACTATATTGTTTTGATATCCTCGGACTTTCAGAAAATGAAAGAAATGAGATATACTTAGCTGTCTGTGAGCTGGTCAAAAACCGGCTCGATAAGGCAAGGAGTGTTTGAGGCATGACAGATGATTCAAAATCATTGCAACTATCTGAAGAAATATATCCTATACCAGAAATGCCAAAAGAAATATTGAAAGCAGTTTCTAATAAAAACTTAATTGTTTTTGTTGGTGCTGGTGTATCAAGAATTATTGGATGTCTTGGGTGGAAAGAACTAGCCGATAATCTTGTTGATGTAAGCTTCGATAACAAGTTGATTAGTTATTGGGAGAGAGAAAAACTTAAAACACACGAACCTAGGAAAATAATCAGCATTATGAAATCAACGTTAGAACCATTTGTTTATCAAACAGCATTGGAATGCTCACTGAAACATAAACCCGAAGTGATATCTTATTATCCCATTTATGATTATTTGATAAAATTTAGAGGTACATTCATCACTACTAATATTGATGAGCATTTTGATAAACATTTTGTACCTCAAAGGATATATACCGAACCAAACCAGTTTCCAACAAAAAAATTAAAGCAGGACACTCTTTTTAAACTTCATGGTTCAATAAAAAATCATGAGACCCTTATATTAACGATTCAGGACTACATAAAACATTATAATAAGCCTGAAATAATAGGTTTTCTCAAGAATATTTTTAATGGTAACTATATAATTCTATTTGTTGGTTACAGTTTGGCTGAATTAGAAATACTCGATTACGTTTTACTCAAAGGTAACAAAGATGAATCAGAAAGTCATAAAGTGGCTAAGTATTTTCTTTTGCTGCCATTTTATAAATTGGAAAAGAGTTTACTAAGTTATGAGCGTAAATATTTTGATGCCTTAAACATTATTGTAAAACCGTATGCTATAGATGAAAAGGGGTACGAGCAATTGTATTTTGTTATTAAAGAATGGGAAAAAGAGATCAATATTACATCTCCATATTTTCATGAGAAGGTTAAATTTATTGATGATAATGTAAATGCTTATAATGAGACTAATGCTTCAGAAATTCTTCAACTAATCAAAAATGATAATCACTTTAGAAACTACTTCTTTAAAAAGTTGACAACCGTTGAGTGGTTTACACAGCTCAAAGAAAAAGGATACTTTTCTTCTGATAGAGCACCTATATCAGTTCCGTCAGAACAGCAAGGTTACTTTTCAGTTCCTGAGTGGGACGTACTACCTTATCTGGAAACAGTTTCACGTCAGGTAAACATCTCAGATAATGGTAAATACATTGATGACCTCATTAAAATAATCAATGACGTATCGAACCACACGGATTCAAACGGTCAACATATAGATAATTACAAAACATGGTGGTATTTTGTAAAAATACTTTGTAATTTACCTAATGATAGAATTAGTGATGAAATAATTAATCTCATCCCACGTTGGCTTAACTCTAAGTTTGACACATCATTGCAAGAATCTGAAATAGTAGAAAAATTGTTACCCAAATTTTTAAATAGCAATAACCCAGATGACTGGGGAAAGGCTGAAAAAATTGTTGAGATAATTACTGATATAAAGTGGATTTCTGTTCATGAAGAAGAACCAGTTAACGATGTGTCAGATTTTGAAAGTGCTTTTAAAGATGGGTTAAAAGAAGATGATAAATTTGTTACTTGTATTAACCCCTATTACCTCTTAAAATCATTCAAGAGAAATGCAGTCAAGGTCGGAGAGAAATGCACAGAAAAGGTTATTTTCACAATTGCCGACAGATTAAATATAATATTAAAGCAAGAGTACAGTAAAGAAATAAAAACTACAGATATTTCCTATATTTGGTTTTCATCACTTTATTCTGAAACAGATATAGATGAACACAGGGCGGATAGGATATTGGTAACGATACTAAGAGATGTCCTTCTTTCAAAAGCAAAGCACAATACCGAACAAACAAAGAAAATAATTGACGAATTTTTAGACGAAACATATAAATTCCCGATTTTTAAAAGATTGGTTTTGTACGTTATAGGTAATGTATGGAAATCGTATAAAGACATCTTTAAAAATATGATTAAAATAAATGGAATTAATTATTTTAATGATCTGCATTACAGACCCGAACTTTACAAATTACTTGAAAGTAATTGTAAGAAATTTGAAACAGATGAGAAAAACCTCATTAAAAATATAATAGAGCATGATACACAGAGTGAGAAAGATGCTGAAAATAAAGAAATATATAGAGCTTACAGGAAGCAGCAGTGGTATTTTGCTTTAAAATCAGACCCGGAATTTAAGCTTCTTTATGAAGAACAACGTAAAATATACACTATACCGGAAGACGAAATACACACTGAGTCAATATATCACCGTTCATTTTCTGGACCCGGTTCTTCTCCGTTTACTGATAACGAGATAGTTAATTTATCAAATGCGGAGATTGCCATGAACCTCAAAACATTTGAACAAAAAGAAGAATGGTTTGGGCAACCTGACTTAAAAACGGTGGGTGGTCTTTCAGAGCATTTGAAAGAACTGGCAAGAGAAACACCGAATAGATTTACTGATAATCTGAAGCCATTTAAAGATACAGGCTATATTTATGTTTATTCAATACTTCGCGGAATAAAAGATGCGTGGGTTGCTAAAAAGAATATAGATTGGAGTAAGTTATTTGAATTCATCCATGATTACATAAATAGGGATGAATTTGTTGGAGATATGCTTAAAGTTAAATATAATAGCGCTAATCATCAATGGGTTATTGGAATTATCGCAGAACTTATGCAGGATGGGACAAGAGATGATTCATGGGCTTTTAATGAAGAATATTTCAACAAAGCTAAGGAAATTGTTTTTCTGCTATTGGGTAAATCTGAGGGAAATAAAGATGTTAAAGAAATTACTGATTATGATTTACATACTTTAAATTCCCCTTTAGGCAAGTCATTAAAAGCTCTTGTGTATCTCTCATTAAGAATAAAACGTGTTAATGAAAAAACGAACAGCACATATGATATAAAATGGTCGTTAGATAAATTCGATGAGATTTTGGAGAAAAAATTTATAGAGGCATACGTTTCTCTTGGTAATCATTTTATAAACCTAGCCTATTTGGACAGAACATGGGTAGAAGCAAATGTTGACAGTTTAAAAAAATATTACGATTACGATTACGACGTCAAATATTGGGAGGCCTTTATGGATGGGTTTCTATCTGTTGGTACAGTTTACAATGATTTCTATGGTTTAATGAAGCCGCATTTTTTACATGGTATTTCCTCATACTATGATAAATTCAAGAAGGATAGTAATAAAAAATTTTTAATTCAATACATTTGCGTTTATTATCTTCTGAGAGAAGATGAAACTCTTATCAATTCGGAAGGTTTGTTTAAAAAACTTATTGATATATGGAAAGCCGAACAGATAATTGAAATTATTGACTATTTCTGGATGCAAAGAAATGATGAAAATATAAATAGTGAAGAAAATAATAAAATGAAACCAAAAATAATCGAATTCTGGAAAGTGATTTATGAGAAATACAAAAATGTAGAGAAGGAAAATGTGCAAGATGAAGATAGACTAATTTTGTCTTGTGCTTCAAAGTTGGCGATATTCCTGCCGAAAATAGATGAAAAAACGTATCTATGGCTTAAATTATCAGCACCATATGTTAATGTAGATCATAATTCACGCTTTTTTATTGAACACTTAAATGAACTTAAACTTAAAGACAAATGCGACAATGCTGAAACGGCTAAATATATTGGTGAAATCTATCTGGAAATGCTTAACAACTTTACACCTGATTTTGACGAGGAGCATACCAGCTCAATAGTTGAGTTTCTATACAATGCAGGTGCAAAGGTCAACGCCAACAAAATATGTAATATCTACGGTTCAAGAGGGAGTGAGTTTTTAAGGGAACTTTATGAGAAAAATAACCCATAAGTGAGGACGGCAAATGAAATAGCGCAGGAATTTGGTATCCATGTGAGTCAGGTCAATGAAATTTGGGGTCCACTATAAGATTGTCTTACAATTTTGGCAAGGAAGAAATTATACAACTGTCAGATTAAATATCGTTCACTACAGTTCGTGGCACAGTTTTTTTTGTCACCAGATAATTAATACCAAGTTGCATTCATTCGATTAATTTTGTTGGCTTCGTCGAAAGCTCCCAGCCGCCTCGTTACTCTTTTGACTGCTACTTGGTATTAGATGTGTTTTTTATACTTTCAAGTTGTGTCTGGAGTGTTTGCGAGGTTTTTTTTAGTGATTGCAGAAACTCTTTTTGTTTATCTGAATCGGCAACGCTGATGGCTTTTTCGATTGTACTGTTCATATCTTCTATTAATTCGAGACTTTGATCCGCTCTCTGCGCCGCTATTGCCTGGTCTTGAATACTTTGTGATAATTGCTGTTTTTCCTCTCTGTTTTTAATATCCATTTTATGTTTAAACATGGAAATTTCTATTGTTGAGGAGATATCCTTTTCATGAAAGGGTTTCAGTAAATATCCATATGGTTGAGTTACCTTCGCTCTTTCCAATGTAGCTTTATCCGAGTGAGCGGTAAGAAAAATAACAGGGATATCATATTTTACTCTTATATCCTTTGCCGCCTCTATACCATCAATTTCACCTTTGAGCCTTATATCCATAAGCACAATGTCAGGCATTTGTTCATATACTATCTGTAGCGCACTCTCACCTGAAGACGCTATCCCAATTACAAAATATCCCATTCGTTTCAACCGTTCTTCTATCTCGCGGGCGATTATTCGCTCATCCTCAACTACTAAAATTCTGATGTTTTCCGTATCCTTATATCCTGTGTGTTTTCTTAATAAATAGAACTCACACTCATTACAGTTAGTTAACGTATCCAAGCAAGGTGCCTTATTTTCATTGACACTGAATGTGCCTGCTACCAGCCAACATATTCGTTCAGCATTTTTTAATACTGCAGGGCACTTTTCCATTGCCTCTTTTGTACATGGAATCAGCTGCCAACATTTCTGTATTTTTTTATCAGCAGTATCAACAGTTAACACTTCTTCGGTTATTTTTACAAAATTGCCCATTTCTTTTGTTAAATCGTCAATACCTTTTGTATAATTGCTCATAGTTTCCTTACAAGAAAATATTTAAATTATTTCTACCTCTGCTGAAGCGGAAATGATATATTATACACAGTTCCATTGTTTGTTGCAATAACTATCTTCCCATTTTGCTGTTCTACCAGATCATGTACCAGTCTCAAACCAAAAGAATCAGTATTTGCAACATCAATATCCTTTGGAATCCCCACCCCATTGTCACCTATATTTAGTACATACATGTTATTGGTGTCAACAAAAAAATCTATCAATATCTCTCCATTACCCCCGGGAAATGCATACTTAAAAGCATTCGTTACCAACTCGGTAATGATAAGTCCGCAGGGTATAGCCATGTCTATTCCTAAACGAATATCTGTAGCATTTATGGTGATTGTTATGTTTGAGAAGTTAACTCCATAGGCGTATGCAAGATCGTCTGTTAATACCTTTAAGTATTTGTGAAAATCAATCTTTGCGAGGTCGTCAGAGTGGTACAGCTGTTCATGCAAAAGTGCTATAGCCTTAATACGGCTGCGGGTTTCCTCTATAAGTTCAAGAGTATATTCATCTTTAATATGTTTGCTGCGCAAAAACAACAGGCTTGAGATTATTTGAAGATTATTTTTTACTCTGTGGTGAATCTCCTCAATCAGAATTTCTTTTTCCCTCAGGGAAGCGTTAATTTTTTTGTCAGCCTCCTTGCGTTTAATTATTTCATTTTCCAACTCAATATTCTTTTCGTTTAACTTAATCAGATCAGTGTAGGAGCGTATGGAGGAAATAACTATGGTAAAGAGCTTTTTATCGGTAAGTTCCTCCTTGGTTTTGTAATCGTTAATATCGTAATTTACTATAACGTCTTCCTCCGGTGCCTCTCCAGGCTGCCCTGTACGAAGAATTATTCTGATAAGTTTGTTATTAAGTTCATCTCTGATGTACTTTACAAGCTGAAGTCCCGCCCCATCCGTTTCCATCACAACGTCAAGGAGAATCAGAGCGGCGTCACTGTGTTGAGCAATTACACGTTGGGCATCAGAAGTTGTATATGCGCTTATAAACTTAAGCGGCTTATTTTTATACATTACCTTCTTTAAGGCCAGCATAGTCACCTTATGGACGTCCGCCTCATCATCTACAATTATAACCTTCCAATAATCGGTAATCTCAGGCTGTTTTTTTTCCTCCGCAAAAAATATATCGTCAAACATGTATCCTATCGCCTGCTAAAAAATGTTAGCGTTAATTATCTTTTTCACTTATAATCTCCTCAAGGCATGACACAATATCAGGGTCAAAAACACTGCCGGCGTGTTTTTTTATAGATAGTAATGCACTTTTGCTGTCCATTGCGCCAACTTTCCCGCTTGTCAGACAATCGTAAAAATCCGACACATATGCAATGCGGGCGGATATGGGTATTTCCTCGCCGCTTAAACTGTGAGGAAACCCTGCTCCGTCAAATCTGGTATATTTATGGCGTATTATGTCCATAGCCATATGGAGGTACTTATTGCCGTTTATTTCAAGTGCTCTTTCAATTACCTCATTTACAATAAATAAGTACTCAGAAATATCACGTATCATGTTTTCATCCAGTTTGCTTAGGTTTAGTATATCATCCTCCACATTACACAATCGGCCTATATCGTGATAAACTGTTGTGGCGACCTCCAGTAGATGTGGAAACGTGACGTCATCGGTGCCATAGAGTCTGCCTTTAGCCATTAATGCACCGGCAAGCAGTCCTGCCGTTTTTCCGCTTCTGTGAATATGACTGCAGTCGTTTGTGCAGATACATTCTGTAAGTTTCAGTATGCTGTTGATAGCAAGCGATTTGACTGTCTCGATTCTTTCCTGAAGCAGTGCTTTCTCCAAAGCATTTGAAACATTGACGCAAAAACGCTCGATAAGTTCCCTGTCATGGTCGTCAAAGGCGGTAAATCCCTCAAGATATAAAAAACTATTAAGATATTTATTATTCTGAAAAAACACTATACAGTGATTATCGAAAAAGAGACTCTTTTGCTCCTGACAGGCGCTATCTATGTTTTTTAGCACTGTGGGGTTAATGGCCTCTTTTACTTTTTTTCCGGCAGAGCCTTCATATGAACCGGTTCCGGATAGTATAAGAAAGTCTCCGTTGGTTTTATCTGAAAAAAAACCCACAGTTTGGCCGAAAATGGAGTCATTTTCAAGTCTCAGAATAGATATTAACAGGGATAACATTCCGGTTACAAGAATTTTAACCGATTCAACGTCCGACAAAGATGCCGTTGCCTCAATGATTCTTTCAAGTCCACGGCGGTTGGACTCTATTATTTTTATATCAGTGAAGGAGCGCAGAGAGGCGATTACTGTTGTGAAGAGTTTCTTATCGGTTAATTCCTCTTTTGTTTTATAGTCGTTTATATCGTAATCTATGATGACGTGCTCCTCAGGGGCCTGCCCAGGCTGCCCTGTGCGAAGAATTATTCTTACAAACTTATTTTTTAATTCGTCTCTTATATATTTAACCAGCTGAAGGCCGGAATCATCGTCCTCCATGACCACATCCAGAAGGATAACGGCAGTATCGGGATGTTCTTTTATCAACCTCATAGCTTCACGGCCGGAATATGCACTTACAAAATCTATTTTCTTATTCTTAAAGTTCAATTTTCCAAGCGCAAGTTTTGTGACCTTGTGAATATCCTCCTCATCGTCAACAATCATTACTTTCCACTGCTTTCTTACTGAGGGTAAATGTCTTTCCTCAGCAAAAAATACCTGTTCAGATTCATCCATTACTAACTCCTCCTGCATCATTTGGCGCTGTAATAATAAACTTTACTCCCTTTGCCGTTGTGCTTTGGCAAACGATGGTGCCCTTCAGTGACTGCGTCACTATGTTATAGAGCACGTGAAGTCCTAAACCTGTCCCACCTTGCTTTCTGTTGGTAGTAAAAAACGGCTCAAATATGTAATTTATGTTTTCCCTCGGAATGCCTTTACCATCGTCTGTATATTCCAGTGTCACGTTGGTATCATCACTGAATACAGCTATTTTAATATTGCCTGCCTCTCCGTCGTCATATGCGTGAGTTAATGAATTAACAATAAGATTCGTTATTATCTGGGCATAAGCCCCCGGATAGCTGTATAGTTCGATTTTGTCATCACATTGTACGTTAATCTTATGTGCAGTCTTCTTTAGCTTAGGCTTGAGGCTTAACAAGACATCCTCAATGTAAGGCTTTATTTTGAATTTTCTTAGCTCCTGGCTTGTCTGGTCTGCTGAAACCATTTTGAAGCTGCGGACGAGATCGGCAGTGCGATATAGATTTTTTAAAATCAGGTCGGTGCTTTCCCTTGCACTGTCAAAATATTCCTCAAGATCGGTTTTAGTCATAGTTTTTTCAGCGTATGAATTCAAAATATTCTTAGTGATAGTGTCAAAGTGTGAGGCTGCGGTAACGCCGACACCTACAGGGGTATTTATCTCATGGGCAATTCCTGCCACAAGTTGGGCCAAAGCCGCCATTTTCTCGGACTGAACCAGTTGTTTCTGGCTTAGACGAAGTTTTTCATGAGATGCAATCAAATCATTTGTTCGTTTATCAAGTAAGTCATCCAGATTCTCACGATGGTTCTTAAGCTCTACAACCATTTCATTAAACGACTCTGTAAGCTCTCCGATTTCATCCTTTGAGGTAACCTCAATTATTGCATTTAACCTGTTTTTCCCTATTTCGTAAGTCTGAGCTTTAAGTCTATTTACAGGGGCTAATATTTGCCTTCTCAAATATAACCCTGTAGAAACTGTCACTGCAACAACTATTAAAAAAGCAATTATTACATAAACTGTATATAAGTCATTATTTTTTATCATAATATCCATTTGATGTTCTGATTCTGAGAATATAATTCGTTTCTGTTCTATCAAATAGTTCTGAATATCTACAGAATAGGGACGGAGGTTGTTATCAAAATAGTACACGGCTTCAGTAATGCCTTTTGTGTTGTAAACATCAATAAATGAATTTTCTCTTACTGCCAGCTCATTCAGCCTTGATTTTACTTCTATAAAGTCTTTTTCAAGCGAATCCCTTTTGTAATGATTTCGTAAACCGGTTTTTTTATCCATTTCGCCGGCGATACTTATACCTTCCAACCATTTGTTTAGACAATCATTACGTTTTGACAGAACCTGGCTTAATGATGCTTTTAGGTCAGATATACTCACAGTGCGTGTCTGTATAAGACTGTCTGTAGTAAAAACGGTTAGTAATCTTCTTGAATCACTAAGTGAAGATAAGATGTCAGTAACCTCTGTCATTCTACTAAGATCGCTTTTGCGTAAATCTTCTATTTCTCTTGTTATGACATTATTTTCCGCAACAAGAAGGTAACCCATGATTCCAAACACAATAATTTTAAATGAGAATATAAGCAGTAGTTTGTTACTTATTTTCAAACCCTAAGACCCTTAAAAAGAAAAACTAAGCAGATATTTATGTTTTGACAACGTCCTATAGTAAAATTGTATTAATGCCGGGTACATCATGTCAAATAAGCTTTTTTTATAAACATATCACATATTGTTATATGTTGTACCGTACAGGATGTCAAAATTTCCAGCCATGTTTTATAGTATCAGTTCCGTCGGCTGACTCGAAAATATTATACAGAAATAAACAGGAATTGTTATACTTACAGGGTGGTTTATAAAAATAGTTATGATTATAAAATTAAAAGATAAGGTCCTTGAGGGTAAAAGCCTGACAAAAAGCGAGGCTATGCAAATATGCAGCCTCCAGAGTAGCCGGCTATATGAACTAATGGCGGCGGCCTCTGCTATAAGGGAACACCACAGGGGAGACTTCATTGACCTTTGCTCGATAGTTAATGCCAAATCTGGTGGATGTTCTGAAGACTGTTCATTCTGTGCCCAGTCGTATGAGTCTAAGGCGGAAATAGAGCGCTATCCACTTAGGAGTTATAAGGAAGTGGCGGCGGCTGCACTGAGCGCTAAAAGAAACGGTGCTGCCAGGTTTTGTCTTGTAACCGGAGGGAAGAGAGTGTTGGAGGGTGAGATTGAAAAGCTCTCTGTTATGGTTAAATCCATAAGCACTGAGGGGCTGCTTACATGTGCCACTCTGGGGCTTCTTGACGATAATTCCATAATAACTCTAAGAGACTCCGGCCTTAACCGCTACCATCACAACATTGAGACCTCGGAGCGGTTTTTCCCTCAGGTTTGCTCCTCACACACATTTAAGGATAAGGTTAAAACCATTGAGGCGGTTAAGTCCTCCGGCCTTTCTCTTTGCTCCGGAGGCATATTCGGCCTGGGGGAAACGTGGGAAGACAGGGTGGATATGGCCTTTTTTTTAAGAGATATTGAGGCTGACTCCGTTCCGATAAATTTCCTCACTCCCATTGCCGGCACTAAGATGGCAAACTCCACCACGCTAAATCCCACTGATGCTCTGAAAATAATAGGCCTCTACAGGTTTATACTGCCTCACAGGGAAATACGCATCTGCGGGGGCAGGATGCAGACACTGGGGGAGTTTAACTCTTTCATATTTATGGCCGGCGCCGACGGCTTGTTAATTGGAAACTATTTAACCACTACAGGACGTCCTCCGTATGAAGATACAAGATTTATCGAGCTCTCCGGGTTCAGATACAAATGACCACATCCCCGGAACTCTATAGTATAAGAATGAGGGCACAAAACGAGGCAGTCCATGTATCCGGTGCTGAGGATATAGTAACCGCACAGAGGCTTCAAAATACAACAGCATCGTATCTTAATCGTGCTTTAATGCACCAGCCTGAAAAAATTGTTATCACGGTGGAAAAAATTGAATCAGAACCTCTGAGGCTGACGTTGCTGCCGGTTGTCACCTGTGATATACAAACTGCAGGAGATGCCCCTGAGGCAGTCAAAACAATTCTTAGCACACTTGAGATATCTGATAAGGCGGTATGCTCTGCAATCAGTGCCCTTTATAGTGACACAAACATATCAGGCGCTTACATAATTAGTGCAAAGACCGGCAAATTTCTCTGCAGTGGTGCTGAAATGCCGGTAAGAGTCTCACGCTTTGGGCTGCTGGATAGTCTTGCCGGGGAGTTTGCCGATTATCTTAAGAATCACGGACTTACTCACTACAGGGTCAAAGAGGCGTTGCTGCTTGCCTCTAAGGTTTGCTCCTGTGATGAGGTTGTTGCCGAGATTTGCGTCTCTGATGATCCGGAGTACTCAACTGGATATGTTGCCTCAAAGAGGCACGGCTATATAAGGATTCCCAACATTAAAGAGCATGGAAATCCTTATGGAGGCAGGGTGATTTTTTTAACTGAAGACGCGGGCGTGCAAAGAGTGAGAGGATACCTCGAAAAAACTCCGGCACTGTTTGATGCGTTACCGGAGATTAAAGGAGTAAAGAAATTAAATGAAATCATCGGCTCTTGTCATAGTTAACCCTGTATCGGGTACATATTCAAAGAAAAAACAGGATATTTTATGTAAGGCTCTACAGGAAAGCAGTGTGGACTATGACCTGTATATTACACAGAAGAAGGGGGATGCAGAGACCCTGGCACACAGAGCGGCAAAGAACAATACCCATTCACTTATATTAGTATGCGGCGGGGACGGCACGGCAAATGAGGTGGTAAATGCAGCGTCATTTTCCGATATTCCGGTTGGGTTTTTACCATTTGGCCTGACAAATGTGATTTGCAGAGAGTTGGGAACACAAAAACCCATAGAGGAGGCTCTACGGGTTATACTAAGAGGCAGTGTTAAAAGTATTTCCCTGGGGAAGGTAACATTTAATGAATCACAGAGGTACAGGTACTTTATTTCAATGGCAGGTTTTGGTTTTGACGGCGGGGCGGTTTTTGGGCTTAACAGAGAATTAAAAAAGCGCTTTGGCATCTGGGCATACATATACAGCGGTCTCAGAAATTTTCTGAACTATGCACCGGTTGACATTGGTTTAAAGGTGGATGAATATGTTTATGAGGCAACAGGTGTGATAGTAAGTAACGCCAGCCGTTATGGGGGGGATTTCAGGATAGCGCCGGATGCCGGCATTGAAAATGACGCCCTGTATGCTACTGTATTTAACGGTAAAGACAGAATGCACTTGCTGAGGGATGTGATAAGTGTACTTACGGGAGAGTCCTGCCGCTGCCGCCATATAAAACATATCAAATGCCGGCATGTTACAATTGATGCCGCAATACATGCCCAGATAGACGGAGACTATCTGGGAAATAGCCCATGGACTGTGGAAACAGTGGGAAGTGCTCTTAGGGTAAGATACTAAAACAGTGAAAAAGACACTTATAATAATCCCGGCGTATAACGAGGAAAAAAACATAGGAGCGGTGTTAGACGGTATAAGGGCGTTGCAGCCGGATATTGATGTTGTGGTGGTAAATGACGGCTCAGGGGATCAAACTGCGATGGTATCTGAAAGCCATGGGGCAAAGGTCTTAAACCACACTTTTAATCTTGGTTACGGCGGGGCGTTGCAGAGCGGTTTCAGGTTTGCTCTCATGAAAGGGTATGACTACGTTGTAACTATGGACGGCGATGGACAACATGATCCGGCGTGTATTAAAAATCTCTCCGAGGCACATACTGCAACAGGGGCAAATGTGGTTATAGGAACGAGGTTTTTATCAGAAGGTTATAGGATGGGACTAATACGAAAGGCGGGGGTAGCTTTTTTCAGAGCCATTACCCGCCTCTATACCGGTATAAAGTTTACAGATCCGACAAGCGGCTTTCAAATGATGGATAAAACCGTTTTTTCCTATCTCGCTAAGGGTGATAATTACCCGATGGATTACCCCGATGCCAACACCATTATGCTGCTTCATAAGAAAAACTTCAAAATTGTGGAAACCCAGGTACATATGTATCACCGTCTTGAGGGCACATCAATGCACAGCGGGCTAAGGCCTATAGGATATGTGATAAAAATGGTACTTGCCATCATCATGGTAGCCCTGAGGAGGGATTAGTGTCAACCGGTTCAAGGGTATTGATTATGGTTCTGGGGCTTTTGCTTTTCACTATAATATTTGAACTGGTAAGAAGACGTAAATTTCGTGAGGAACATTCGCTTTTATGGTTTGTCGTTAGTGTGTGCATTATGAGCGGGGCCTTTTTAGATGATATTGTAAATCAAATAGCCATATTTCTGGGAATTGGTTATCCACCTGTCATAATTCTGGTAGTTCTGACAGTTTTACTTATACTCTCTCTTATGTACTTTTCCATAATAATCTCGGACCTCAAGGGAAAAATTAAGGAATTAAATCAAAAAGTTGCCTTTCTTGAGTATGAAACCAGAAATAAAAACGGGGAAGGACGGCGTCCTTAGCTTTAGGGGAGAGTACGTCTGTGTCGCTTTCTCCCAGCCGCCCCGGTACTCTTTTGACTGCTACTTGGTATTACGCTACAACTATATTTAGCGACACACCAACATCCATGATAGTGTTAATATTTTTAAGGAAACCTCTTTGCTGATAGGCAAAATCCTCGTTAAGTATTATTTCCAGACAAAAAGTTGTTTTTGTCTGATTACCTTCGAAGCTGTAATCGTCATTTAAGTTAATGTCCCGGGACCTTATATTACTCTCCCTGAAACCCTGAATAGGATCACTGTTACAGAGAAAACAACGTTTCAATGCCGTTGCAATCCCAAACCATGGCGGAAGAAATAATGTAACAGCCTTTGGAAGAACCATTTTTTTACTCATTGCAACTTTCTCAGCCAGTGCTTTCACAATAAAAATTGAATTTATACTGATAGAGGAAACTGAAATCTGCTCCGCATTAATGAAATTAAGTCCGGTTAAAAATGAGTAAACGTTAAGAAAATCCTCCTCGTATGAAGACGGTGTGCGGTCCTCGATACTGCGTGAGTTGGAATATGTGGCAACAGCCATGTTATGTCCGGAAGCACCCTTTGACAGCATGTTTGTAGATATGGAATCCTTATTTTGCCCATAACCCGGAGCAGTTATCGAAAGGGGAACTATAGAGCCGACTTTATAATTTTTAATTTTCCCCTCGATCTTCTCATTGTTATGATTATAGTATAGAATAAAGTCTCCTGAGTCACTGTTAAATTCATGGCTTACAGTATGCCTTTTTTCTATTATATTATTTTCAATATCCAGCATAACAGCTGCAATAGTATTTAAACCGTCCCTTTCAATAATTTTACTCAATGTGTTAGAATCCTTATTCATAATAACCTCCCGAGACATTTTAGGTTGATGTTCTTATAGATTAGACGGACATGTCAGCCATGTTTACAAGGATTTTTTTAAAGTTACATAAAGAGGG
The DNA here is from genome assembly GCA_039908095.1 of Nitrospirae bacterium YQR-1. Lineage (NCBI taxonomy): Bacteria > Pseudomonadati > Nitrospirota > Nitrospirae bacterium YQR-1. The sequence continues at coordinate 26,697 of JAMOBJ010000015.1, read as the reverse complement.
GTAAGTGGACGCTGAAAAATATTTAGAGGAAAATCTGCCTGTAATAAAGCAGGCGATAAAATCTCTTTGTGCAAAATACGATGTAGGTGGTCCGGAGCTGCAGGATTGCACAGGGCGCGTTTTAGAGAAATTAATAGAAGAAGACTACAAGAAAATACGCGCCTATGGTGGAAGGAGTTCTTTTAAAACATACATAACCACCGTGGTACGTTGTCTGATAATAGATATTTTCAGAGAGACGGAAGGACGCCAAAGGGTATCCGGCAGTGTTAAGGCACAAGGAAAGACAGCCGAAATTCTGTATAAATTGATAATACGGGATGGCATACCGATAGATGAGGCCACTGAGATACTGAGTAAAAACTATAAGATCAGTATAACAACTGATGAGGTATATAAGTTGGCTGAGACATTCAGTAAAAAAGACCGCATAAAAATTGATCCGATCGATTCTTATTCGATAGATGAGATTGCTCCCGGCAATGCCACACCGGAATCTGTAATGGAGGAACAAAGGCTCCAGACACTGTACTCAAAGGTAATGATAGCGGTTCAGATAATAACCTCGCAATTGCTCCCCGAGGAGATTTTAATGATCAATATGAGATTTCAGGACAATATAAATGTATCGGAGATAGCAAGAATTTTAAAAGTTGAAAGAGCAGCGATAGATAAAGGGTTGAAGACGATATTTGTAAAGTTAAAGGAAGAGCTCCTCAAAAGGGGGATAAGCAAGTCAGGGATACAGGAAGTGTTTGAATATATAGAAAGAAAGGGCGGCGATGAATAATAAAAAAATTAATGAAAAACATGAAAAAGATGTCCGTCTAAATAATCAAATGGACAATATGATTGGAAAAATAATAGCAGAAGGGCTAAAGACATCGGCTCTGAAAGATTTGAAGGACACTTCCGCCTGTCTTACCGCAAATGAAATTGCGGAGTTCATTGACGGAATAAGTGAAAATAGGGAAAAGGTGATTAAGCATCTCTCTGAATGTAAGACATGCTATGAGATATTTGCTGATACCGTAGAAGCTCTTTCGCTTCAGGACATAACAGTTAAACCAAAATCGAGGTTTTATCTGAAGCCGTTATTTAAAGTGGCGATAGCTGCTTTATTTCTTATTACCTTTGGCATCACCGCTTACAATTATTCACTAAAACCCTCTGTATCGTCCCTGACTGAAATGACTTCAAAGATAAATGTGGTTACAACTTACTCAGAGCGTGCTAATGTGTACGGATTTTCTCAGGGGGTAAACCACAAGAGAATAATGTTTCAGGCGGGAATATACATGACTGATCTTGTGGTATATCTAAGACAAGGAGACAGGGGCAATGCAGTTGGAACATTAAATCTCCTCACAAAAAACTTTGAGTCAAGCGTTGAGTTTGAAGCTCAGAGTAATTATTTTATAAACATAATGAAAAAGCTAAACGCTGGAGTGTCACCGAAGTCATTGGTTACAGAAGTTGACAAGGCAAAATTTGAAAAGAAGGATTATTTATATGTACGGTTTGGACAATGGGCGGAGGGCGGCAGGTTGGCCTCGTCGGAGAAAGTGGATGCGTATTTCGTACAAAAGGACATTGAATACTTTAAGAAAATATTAAAAGAAGAAGACTTACCGGTAGATGTTATGAAAAGTCTTGAGGATATAGGTAAAAAAACCTCAACCAGGCCGATTGAGGACTATAAACAGCTATTACGCTTATTTGAAGTGATAATACTTTTAGTATAGGGAGACATAAAATAATGATAAAAATATTAAATCATGCAGTAGTGTTTTTTATTTTATGTAGTGCATCAGTTGTCTTTGCAGACAACAAGGACAGTACTGTATGGTGGATAGACAAACACCACGCAGTGGAGGCAAAAGATAACCCTCTTGTGGGCAGAGCTGAGAGAGTGTTTGAACGGGTTGGAGCGGTAGCCGACAAGAGGGGAGATAAGCCGCCCAAATTCTTTGTTATAAAGGGTAAAGGAGAGCCATGGGCAGTTTCACTTCCTGACGGCGGGATATTATTAACTGAGGGGGTGCTAAAGATATGCTATGAAAACGTGAGTCCTGCAGAGGGAGACTCTCGTGTAGCGTTTATTATCGGGCATGAGTTGGCACATCTGGCAAACAACGATTTTTGGCACAGGGAGTCTTTCATGGCTTTTAACGAGCAATATGATGAGAAGAAGGCGGATGATCAGTCACTGAAGGCTATATTTGAAAGTACGGATGATTCTAAGAAGAAGGAATTAGCTAAGATGAAGGAACTACAGGCTGACCACAATGGGATAATCTACATGACACTTGCCGGATATGAACCAAAGCAGATAGTTGGAAAGAGAAACTTCTTTGAGTCGTGGACGGCACAGGTAACCGGCAGAGTGGCTTACAGGGATAATGACCATCCAACGCCAAAAGAGAGGGCGGAGTTCCTGCGCACTCAACTAACGCCGGTGGCTGATGCACTGGATTTATTCACCTTTGGGGTAAGGCTGTATCAACTTGGCAGGTTTGAGGATGCCGACATGTTCTTCAAAGAGTACGCAAAGAAATTTCCCGGCAGAGAGGTTTTTAATAATAGAGGATTAAGCCATTTTAATATGGCACTAAAAGTCCTCTCAGGGTGTGATGCAAATCTGGTAAGCAGATTTTACTTACCAACTGTCCTGTATTTAGATACATACGGGGGTAAGCTGGTCTTAAGAGGCACTTCAACAAGAGATGCCCGAACATCTGAGTGCATGACTAACAAAACATTCACAAAGCATATGAAAGAGGCGGTAAATTACCTGACAAAGGCAGTAGAGATGGAGAGCGGCTCTGTAGCAGTGAGAATAAATCTTTCATCGGCATTTATAGTTCTTGAGGATTACTCAAAAGCGATGGGTGTGGCGGATGAGGCATTAAAGATTAAGGAGATGCCTGAAGCGGTTAGTAATAAGGCGATAGCATTATACTATTTTGGTAAAACAAATAATTTAGGAGAGACAGCCGATAGCGCAATAAAGATGTTAAGTGAGACCTCAAGTAAAAATCCGGCATTTAGTGGAGCATATTACAACATGGGGCGGATACAAACTGATTTAAAAAGAACTGCATCGGCAAAGGAGTCGTTTACCAGGTTTCTTGATTTAGAGAAATCAGGGTTATATGCCGAGGCGGCACGAAAAGCTCTAAAAACAGAAGGTGATAAACAACTGTTAAAAAGTGCAAAGATGGAATCCCCGCTAAAGCTGGGTAATGTTAAAGCCTCAGCAGACAAACTAAAGCGTTTAAAGGAAAGTCCAGTTAAAATAGTGGAATTTGAAGGGAGGATTTACGAGGGTGATAATCTTAAGGTGCTGGTAATAAACGACGGCAAGGACGACAACATTGAGATAGTGGAGCAAACTGTTGACCCTGCGAAGTTTCCTCTGCCTGTTGAAAAGCCCGTAAGAAGGATTAAGACTAATCTTGGAGAGACGCTGGTGTATGAAAATTTTGCAGTTGATGTTACTGACAATCAGGTAAGAAAGGTAGTTTATTTTATGAATGGCGTATAATGGCACCAGGTTGACAGGTATTTTGAGATAAAAGCAGTGTTTGATGCGCATGTGGGTTAGTTGGAGTAGCTACTACGATTAAATCGGACACAGGAGTGTAAAAAGGTGAATATTTTCTTGACATTGTGCTTTTGTATTGTCAACACTATTTAGACTTGTTTATGGCATTTATAGGTACCAGGCGTATATGAAAAAAATCATGCCTTTACTATTGGGAGGGAGGATATATGACTGCTGTTTTTAGATGTAACAGGTTTTTAAAAGGTTTATTCGTATTTCTCATAACAATGTTGTTCTTTGTATCATTATGTACTGTTGCTGAGTTAGCATCAGCAGCGTCGGATACGTACAATGTACAAGGGACATATCATTTTGCTTATACCTTCTGGTCAATGAGTTCTGCCTTCTCCGTTGTTGTAGACAAGGATAGCGGTACACAGACATCTGAGGGTACAGAGATTTATCAAGGTAAAGAAGGATCAGATACCGCATATACAATCAATTGTGCTTATTATCCATCTAAGGGGAAATATGTTTTTGATTGGGGGGATACTTTTACTATATCATTCACGATAGGCAGTGATAATGTTATAACAGGTTCAGTATGCTACAGTGGCGTCTGCGCATCATTATACAGCTCCTATAAGACGACAACCGGCACAACAACATCCTCAATTACAACCACAACAACTACAGCTACAACAACCACAACAACTACGGCTAAGACAACTACAACAACTACGGTTAAGACAACCACAACAACTACTGCAACAACGTCATCCACAACCACTACGACATATAGTCCCTATAAATGGACTGAGCAAACTGGTTCTGGTAGCAGGAATTGGTATTCAATTGCGTCATCGTCAGATGGGACAAAACTCGCTGCTACTAATAAATCTGGTTATATTTATACATCAACAGATTCCGGTTATACCTGGACCGAGCAAACTGGTTCTGGTAGCAGGAATTGGTATTCAATTGCGTCATCATCAGACGGGTCAAAACTCGCTGCTGTAGTCTCTGATGGATATATTTATACTTCAGCAGATTCTGGCATAACCTGGACTAAACAAACGAATACTGATCGTAATGACTGGCGTGGAATTGCGTCATCATCAGACGGGTCAAAACTTGCTGCTGTAGTCTCTGATGGATATATTTATACCTCAGCGGATTCTGGCTTTACATGGACTGAGCAAACAAACGCTGGTAGCAGGTTGTGGTACTCAATAGCTTCTTCATCAGACGGGACTAAGCTTGCTGCTGTAGTTTATGACAGTTATATTTACACCTCCGCTGATTCAGGTTCTGCATGGACTGAGCAAACTAATGCTGGCAGCAGGCCGTGGTATTCAATAGCTTCTTCATCGGACGGTTCAAAACTTGCTGCAGTAGATTATGGAGGGTACATTTATATATCAAGTGATTCTGGCGCTACATGGTCAAAGCAATCAAATGCCGGTAGTAGAAAGTGGGCTTCAATAGCGTTTTCATCAGACGGCGCAAAACTCTCTGCTGGAGCTTATGGAGGATATATATATACAGCAGTAGATACATCAGTAACTACTTCCACCACAACTGCTTCAACAACCACAACCACAGTTAATGCTACTACAATAATTTCAAACAGTAAATCTAAGGTCACATATTCGCTGCCTTATTTACATACAAATACAAACAACGTAACATACTGCGTTATATCCAATACTTCGGCGGATAATGTTACCGGTCTGTATTTTGTGATTGGAGCAAATTCAGCAGGAACTCCTACGGGGGCGCTAAAGGAGTTTTCAACTACAAAGCTATATAGTAAAACGTCAAAAATGATGACCTTTAGCGGAAATTCTATATATTTCGGAAATGATACAGCAGGTATAAATTCTGAAATTGGTTCTGCTACCTCATATGCCGGAACACTTACATTTTATTCATCAAGCACAGGATTAAATTGTAAGAGCGTACTTGTAAGTTGTTTCCAGGGTACAACAAGTCCAAAGCGCAATTTAGCAGGTTATATTTGCGAGGATAATAGCACAATAGGCCCTGGTGGTAAAAAAATGCTTATGGGATTTTAAAGACAAGTTGAGATAATTTTTTATATTATTTGCCTGTCTTTCAGGCATCAAAAATATTGGAGGTAATTAAGTTATGAAAATGAATATTATAATAACAACGATAGTATTAATGACGGTATTGGTTTTAACATCAGTAATAATGTTAACGGGAAAACCAACAGAGGCGGGTAGCGTGTATTATTATTTACCGTATTTTCATACTAACGCTAATAACGTGACATACTGTGTAGCGTCTAATATGTCCTCAGAGAACTTAACCGTATCGTTTACAGTCGGCTCAAACCCTACCGGTAACCCTACAGGGACGTCAAATACTTTTTCTACACAACTTGGCTCCAAAACAACAAGAATGTTTACTTTTAGTGAAAAAACTGTAACTGCCGGTACCGATTCTGTAAGTGTGTCATCTGAAGTCGCTGATGCGTCTTCCTATGCAGGTACTTTAACATTTTCCACAACAGCGACGGCAACCGGCACAAAAGCAACGTGCAAGAGCCTGCTGATGGCTTGCTTTCAGGGAACGACTACCCCTAAGCGAAACTTAATAGGCTATGTGTGTGAAGACGACAGTACAGAGGGCCCAGGTAGTAACAAAATTATGCTTGGGTATTAGCATATTATCTTGACACCTTGCCGCCTGCGTTTACTTTTGACTGCAACTTGGTATTACTGTAATGTCAGCAGAGGGAGGTTATGATGAAACGTGAAAAATCTCCATTTTACTGGGTTCGTTTATACTGGTTGGTAAGACTGAGTGACGGCTAATAAATATTTTAGAAAATTAATGAAAAATATTTAAAAACTGTCCGTCTAAAACATCAGAGAGAGGAAAACACAACCGGGTAAAGGAGGGTATGATGAAACAGGCATTAATATTAGTGTTTTTGATGAGCGCCTTAATAAGTGTCGGCTGGGCGGCTGAAAGTACCGGACTTCGGAAAGCAGAGATAACCCCGGAGCTCAGAGTGAAACTAAGACAGATAATGTCCAAATCTGCGCCAAAAGCCGGGAAGGATACTGCTTTTAAAGTCATTATGCCGCAAATTGTAACCGGAGTAAAAGGATTTACGGCGTGGATACCCAAAGAGAGAACATCTTTTAACCTGGGCGTCACCTTAGCTGACATCGAAGTAGCCCTGACACTGGAAGACAAGAAGATGACGGCACAACTGCTTGGCGTGCTTGATGATGGGTTAACAAAAAATGATATGCCGGTTGAGTTAAGAACATATGTTAAGGAAAAAAATAAGGAGATACTGGGGAGTTCAAATCTAAAAGAAGCACTCTCCACAGTGTACCCGCAAATAAAGAAACAGATAGAAGCAAAGATGAAAGAGGACGGCGTGGAGTCAATCTATGAGTTTGGCAGGTGGGTGGAATTAACCAAAATTTCAATCAATGTATTTGATGATATATCTGATGTTAAAAACCTCTCCGGGTACTATGTTATGAAATTAAAAAGTATGGATATAAAAGAGGGAGTATTTGCTTCGTTACAGACGTTTGATAATGTAATTAAAAGTGACATGGAGAATGAAATTAAAAAAAGAAAGATGTTAAAGGAACTGGTTAATATACTGGATTTATTAAGGTAGAATGAATTTTGCAAATTATACCAAGTTGCATTCATTCGATTAACTTTGTTGGCTTCGTCGAAAGCTCCTTGACGTCTCCCCTGAAGGGGATTCCCCTATGAGGGGAGGTGTCGCTTTCTCCTTGCCGCCTCGTTACTCTTTTGACTGCTACTTGGTATTACTTTAAACTCAGGGATTTTGCTATAATTGGTTTCGTTCTGAGAATTGCGGAAGAGGTGCCGATGTGAAAACTGGATTATTCACTTGTATGCTGCTATCCCTTGTATGTATATTATTTATCAGGGATGTGGAAGCTGAAGACGTTGCGGAGAAATCGTCCATCCGTCTTGAACAAATCCCTGATGTTAACCAAAGTGAGCGGTTACTACCCCTGCCGGGATTAAAAGAAAACAAAAACGAACCTGCCTTTGAGCTCCCTGATGCAGCAGAGGAACCTGATAAAGGTGATTTATCTTCTGCTGTCTCCATTTACATACGAAAAATAACTTTTAGAGGTGGAACCGTCTTTTCTGAAAAAGAAATAGATAATATTACCAACCCGTATATAAACAGAAATGTTTCGTTTATGAAGATTGAAAAACTAAGGCGTACTCTTTCGGAACTATACACAAAAAGAGGATATGTTAACTCAGGTGTAATAATACCCGACCAGAAGGTCAAAGACGGCGAACTCGTCTTTCAGGCCACTGAAGGCAGGCTTTCAGAGATAGCGGTAGAGGGTAATAAACAGTTAAGTAAAACTTATATTGCAGACAGGATAAGACTCCATACTGAAGAGCCGCTAAATGTTGGTGAACTTCAAACATCACTCAGATTGTTACTACAGAGTCCGTCAATTAAGGACTTAAGGGCGGAGTTACTACCTGCAATAGGGTTAGGGGAAAGTGTTCTTAAAATAAAAGTAGAGGAAAATCGTCCGTTTACGCTGGTAATTGAGGGCGGTAATAATCATTCCACAAGTATCGGCTCATACGGCGGGGATGTTTACGCATCTTACAGGAACCTGTTTCGTGCAGGCGATGCAATAAACGGTAGTTTCACTTTATCGGAGGGATTAAGGGACGGCACAGCGGAATACGTAGTCCCCTTAAGCGCACGGGATACTTTATTAAAGATTCAATACAGACAAAACACTGCCTCTATTATTGAAGCGCCATTTGAAAAACTTGAGATTAAAAGCAGAGTAAAAACCTATGGTATGACAGTTAGCCATCCGCTTTATAAAACCCCTGAAAAGGAGATTAACTTAGGTATAACCACAGAGATGAGACAGTCTGAGACTTTCCTGCTTGGGCGTAGGTTTTCCTTCAGTGAGGGCACAGATGACGGCAAGGCAGGTGTGTTTGCTCTGAGAACATTTCAGGAGTGGGCGGACAGGGGACAAGATCACGTTTTAGCGGCACGCTCCACCCTTAGTTTTGGTCTGAGAGGATTTAACTCAACGATAAACGATAGTGATACCCCTGACAGCAGATTCATAACATGGTTGCTGCAATTTCAGGCCATTAAACGCCCTTTTAATACCAAAACCAAACTGATTTTCCGAACTGATCTGCAACTGTCCAACGACCGGTTGTTACCTATGGAGAAACTCGCCGTTGGCGGCATGGACAGCGTGCGGGGATACAGGAAAAACATTCTTGTAAGGGACAATGGTTTGTTTTCATCCATTGAGCTTCGCATTCCCATCTACGGAACAGACAGTCGTCCTGAGGTAGTGGAAGTAGCGCCTTTTTTGGATTACGCAAGCGCATGGAACACAAAAAGCTCAACACCTGAGCCAAGGAATATATCCGGGGCGGGAGTCGGTATAAGATGGGCTGTAACGTCTGATATTCTTTTTCAAATTTATGGTGCTAAAGCCTTCAGAAACGTATATACTTATGAAAAAGACCTTCAGGACAAAGGTGTCTATTTTAAACTTACCGCAAGGATTTTCTAAATTGCCTATGCAGTTAACTCCGTTAATAAATAACTGGATTCCCGTTTTCACGGGAATGACCTCCCCTGAAGGTGATTCCCCTGTAAAGTGTTGCCCTCTTTTGTTATTCCCGCCTCCGAGCGACAATCCAGTGCAACTTCGCATTAGTACGTTACCATTTTGGGTACTATATTGCCCTTACCGGTAATCACAAAAGAGCCTCTCTGTTTTCTTCTGTTTTCACAGCTTTCGGGAAGCATTTTTTCAACGTTTAAGAAATCATGCTTAACGGATATGAGAGAACCGGTAATATCGGAAAGCGGTGAGTTAATATTTATTTTCCCCTCCTGTCCGGTAATTGCAGATGAGGCATGAAGGGCGCTGCCGGAATCCCATAAAAACACGGCTGCCGCATTTATTGTTACGTCCCCGCCATATCCTAAGTCAGCATCCGCCGAGATGTAGCTGCTGTCAAGAACACAAAGGGTGTCACTATTAATTGCGATGTTACCGCCCTTGTCTGTTCCACTTTTTACGGATGATGACACAGCACTTGTGTTAAGAAGTTGGATGTTGCTTCCGTTTATTGTTATATTGCCGCCTGAAGCACTCTGAGACGATGTCTTAATATTACCGTTATTAAGTATCAATGAGTCATAAGTTTTTATTTCAATGTCTCCAGCGTCTCCAGTGCCATATAAACTTTCGCTGGTTATCTCTCCTCCATCCGATAAGTAAATGCTGTTTGCAGTAATTTTTAAATTTCCACCATACCCACTCCCATAAGTGTCACCCAAAATACCACTATAATACACCCCGCTACTTGTAGTATAAGACCCTGAAATATTGATAGAACCACTTGCATTTATTGTGATATCGCCTCCATTACCTGTACTGTCTTCGTATGCAGATGATGTAATTGCACCAACATCAGTTATACTTAAATTTCCTGTTTCTATTGTTATATTTCCTGCATTTCCACTTTCTGTGGTAACGGTATAAATACCACTACTTTTTACAGCAGTACCATAGTCATAAAACCCTGAAATATTAATTGTGCCGGTTGCCTTTATTGTTATATTACCGCCGTTGCCGGTGCTTCCGGTGTATGCAGTAGTACTTATTTGGGCTGAGTTCGTTAAATTTAAATTGCTCGTTTCTATATTTATGTTACCGGCATTTCCGCTCCCTGATGTTCCACTGGCAATGTTGCTTAAATAAAGATAGTCACCTGAATCATAGTAGCCGGAAATATTAATTGTGTCGGTTGCTTTTATATAAATATCCCCACCATTGCCTGTACTATATGACGATGCTGAGGCTGCTATTGTTCCAGCATTTGCAATATTTAAATTACCGGTTTCTATAGTAATATTACCGGCATCTCCATCTCCATATGTACGAGTGATAATGCTACTACGATAAAGGCTGTCACCTGAACTATAGTATCCTGAAATATTTATCGTACCACTTGCATTTATTGTAATATTGCCTCCCTGACCAGTTCCATATGTAGCTGAGCCTATTTGACTACCACCAGTAACATTTAAATCACCTGTTTCAATAGTTATGTCCCCTGATTTTCCAGCTCCCTCAGTAAATGAGAATATATAACTACTATTTTCTAAGCTCATATCCCCTTTTAGTCTTATGTCTAATACGCCGCCACTTTTATCTCCATACGTATTTGAATTTATCATCGCTCCATCCATTACAAGATTTCCACCTCTGATATAAATAGACCCCCCACCGTCACCGCTTACATCCAAATTGCCGATTTCAACGCTGTCTATTTCTTTTCGTGTTGACTCGTCATGAGTTATGTTTATATCGCCAAGGGCTGAGAAACTGTCAACGGTTATGCCGGATGTTGTTATTTCAGCCTCTCCGCCGGAGGCCACACTTGCTATCTCTATTTTCCCCTCCGGTGCGTAGAGATACCCGTTTTTTATCTCCACATCCCCTGCCACTACAGCTATGGTCTGACCTTTTGATACCTCAAGGAAACTGCCGTCTATCTTTATGGCAGCCGGACTATTGCTTAAAAAACCAAATGCCACAGGCGAGGACACGGTCAATATCGTATCTGAGGGATTAGTTGCACTAAACTTACCCCCGCCTCCGAGTTTTATATAATCCGCCGTAGATACATAAAACGATCCCTTTACATCAAGGCTTGCGTTTTTACCAAACACCACCCCCCACGGATTGATAAAGTAGAGGTTTGCTCCCCAACTGCAACTGATTGTACCGTCTATGTAGGATGAGCTGCCTCCGGTCACACGGGATATAATATTTTCTATGGATGAGGAGCCTGTAAATGCGGCACTCTCCCCGGTGTATATATTAAATTCTGTAAAGCTGTGAAAAAGATTCGTACCGACTGTTGTTCCCAAAGAGCTTGAGATTGTGTAGTTTGGGCCGGTAAGAGTGCTGCTCTGCCCCATGGTGCCGTCTGTTGAAATTCCGGCTAAAGATATATCTGGAAATATAACAATGAACACTACAATGAAAAAACTGAGAACATATTTTTTAAAAAGTAACATAAACGTCTCCTATAGCGTTAAAACAACTTACGCAAACATATATTTTTACAGCCAGCTTCCTATTAATAAAAACGGAGACCAGTAGTAGGGATGTTCAAAGTACCTGCCTTTAATTAAATTAAGCTGGGCATTTCTCAACGCTTGCGCTTTTGAGAGTTTCCCCTTTTGGAGTTCCTTATAAAAACCTACGATAAGTTCATGCGTTGCCTCATCACTTACAGACCAAAGGGAACCGATAGTGCTTTTAGCTCCTGTTTTTACAGCTAAACCAGCCAACCCCAGTGCTGCACGCTCATCTCCTGCCGCCGTGTTACAAGCACTCAGTGTCAACAACTCCAGGGCATTTTTACTGCTGTATCGTCCCATCTTTAAGTATTGCTCAAAATCATTGATTGTAAGATTTCCATCCCATGCAAGAATCATTGTCTCTGCGGCATCCCCACTGAACACTCCATGTGTGGCAAGATGAATTAAGGAATATGATTTTTCCGCCAGTTCAGCTCTAAACCTTGAGACGGTAAAATTATCGTTTTCAAACACGCTTCCTTTAAAAAATCCGCTGATTTCTTTAATTTCCCGTGTTGCATAGGGAAGCCCTGAAAACCCACGCCTCTCTACAGATACACCGGCTGAAAGAAGTTGCACGTTTTGCAGATTAAATGCGTCAGGGTTTGTCAATGCAAGACTTATAGTTGTTGAAACAGCATATTTAGTTATCAAAAAGTCCTTTCCATCATAAAGTACTCCAAAAGGTATAGTCCTTAACGCCCCATCAGGTATATTAACGATGGTATCAATATTATTTCGAATGAGTTCCTCTTCGAGAGGATTTATCAGCCAGTCATAAAGTTTGCCGGCATGTGTAATGTAGTTGTTCGATTCATTATCCTCAAGATTTTGTCTTAACAGGTTTATCTCTTTTTTGTAATCATCTGACGTTACCTCTACTGAAAAAATCTTAATTCTTGAATTTATACTTAGTAAAATATCAAGTTTTTTCGGAAATGGGATGACATATAAAACGGCGGTAGTCGGCGAAACCTTATCAAGAGATGTTGATTTCATCTCATATGCTGTCATGCAGGAGTCCTTAAAGTATTCTTTAATTTCGACTTCTTTGGCTTGCTCCACCACCCTTTGAGCTTCCAAAAGATACGCCTCTTCGTTTCCTGTCTGAGTTTTAGCTGTTTCTAAGAGTAATTCCGCTAAATCAAAAAACACGGGTTTTACCTGTGTCTCAAAATAGCCTTTCCGGCAAAATATGCAATTTAGGAAAATATCCAGCCCCATATCATCTATTACCTTTATTGATTCCTTATATGCCTCAATAGCGTCTGTAATATTATCGGTTTTCTTCAGATTTTCCCCCATGTTTTTCCAAAGAAAAAATAAATTATCATAGGTATTATGCTGCTCCGACAACAGAATTGCTTTTCGCAAAAGTGTAGCCGCCTCTTTGTAGCGCTTTTGTTCGTTATATATTTCGGCTATTTCATTTAATGCGTAAGCCAGTGCTGCATGATCTCCAATTGAACGAGCGCTTCGTGCCGCCTCATTAAAAATGTTGTAAGCGATGTTTCCGTCCTTTATCGCAGTCTTAAAATCCTGCCCCAAATTGACTAACCCGATGGCTTTTTCATGTGTGTCTTTTAAAACTTTAAAACTATTTAACGATTCAGTCATAAATTCTGCTGCATTTTTGTTTTTATTTAGAGCAAGGTATGTTTTTCCCATGTTAGCAGCAACTCTGGCTTTTAATGTGCTGCCGGTGGAGGAGGTGTCTAAAGCCTTTCGATAAATAAGCAGAGCCCTCTTGTAATCATTCTCTAAATAATGATAAGTTCCAAGATTGTTTAAAATCTCAGCCAGTACTCCTGCATTGTTCAAGCTATCGGCAATAGTCAGAGCTTCATCGAAAAGTTCCTTTGCTTTTTCCATGTTTCCTGAAATCATGAAATATAGTGCTGCAAGGTTAAGAAGTTCGGCTTTTACAGCGGAGTTATTCAGTTGCTCAGAGAGGGTAAGAGCTTCGGGGAGAAGGCTTTGAATGTTTTTTAGCTTTCCTAAAGACAGGTATGCTCTAAGAAGGTGCTTTATACTCTCAGAACGAAGGGAAATATTACCTGAGTTCTTGCTGATTTCATAAATTTCTCTGAAATGCTTTGTTGCGTTTTTAAGGTCACCGTTTTCATATTCCATAATGGCGGTGTTAAAAGATAAGTCAAACGAGGCCTGAGAAAATCCCGCCTGAGTTAATAAAAAAACTACTACTATAGTTTTGATTAAATATTTTGCAATAAGCCTCATTACAATCTCCGCATAATACATTAAGAAATAAGCCCTGCTGTATTATACATTAATATTTTAAGAATTACCATGACAGGTGCATTAACTACATGCACCCTGTAACCAAATTTTGATGCTATATCTTTTACTGTTTTATGCATTATAGCTGCATCACGTACTAAAATAATTGATACTGTTATCTATTAATTCCATTTCAGATTGCTTGTTTTACCCTCTCTGAAGTGTACTTGAGCCAAAATACACAATAAAAAATTAAAAAAATTTGCTATAAAAACATTTTTTTGTGGATTCTTTTATAATAAACGAGTAAAATAATAAAAGCAGGAGATTTGCAGATTAAGGCAGCTTAAAAAAACATGAAAAGTGCAAAAAAATTTGATGATGCAATGGCTGGACTGCCAGGTAACACAGCAGAGCAGCGTGATATATCGGCGACAGAGCAAAAATACAAGGCAATATATAACACCGTCAGTGACGCTATATTTGTCTATGACGCCGTTGACGGCACTTTAACAGAAGTTAACGACAGGGTGAAGGACCTCTACGGATACAGCCCAAAGGAAGCACTCAGAATGAACCTGCAAGCTCTGAGTGCCGGTGAGCCTCCCTATGATTCCCGAAACTTACAACAAATAAAAGATCAGGCTTTGGAGGGGACTGCGCGGAAGTTCCAATGGCCTGCCCGTGACCGCAGTGGAAATTTTTTCTGGACTGAGGTTAACCTTAAACTTACAACCATAAACAAAAGGGATTGCCTTATAGCCATTGTAAAGGACATCTCGCAGAGGCGTAACCTTGAGGAGATGGGTAAGCGTTATGAGTTTATAGTAAACACATCCAGAGAGTTTATGACGTTAATAAACAGAGACTATGTTTATGAGGTAATAAATACGTCCTATGGCAAGGCCCACGGTAAAACGGCAGTGAATGTTATAGGAAAAACCGTACGGGAAGTCTGGGGCAGGGATGTGTTTGTCAGTGTGATAAAGAGATATCTGGATAAGTGTTTTTCCGGTGAGGAGGTAAATTATCAGGCCTGGTTTAATTTTCATACTCTTGGACCGAAGTTTCTTGACGTTACATACTATCCCTACTATGATCTCAGCGGCAAGGTAACTCACGCAGTGGTTGTAAGCAGAGACATAACTGTTACAAAGCAAGCCGAGGACACACTCGCTGAGGCCTCCGAGAATTTGAAAAAAACCGTAAACGGTACAATAAAGGCAATTTCCCTTATGATAGAGATGCGGGACCCTCACACGGCAGGACATCAACGCAGGGTATCTGATCTGGCGGTGGAAATAGCAAAGGTGCTGAAGTTAAGCGAACATCAGACGGAAGGAATCAGGATAACAGGCTTTCTACACGATATAGGTAAGATAATTGTGCCTGCCGAGATACTTTCCAAGCCGACAAAACTTAATGATTACGAAACCAGTATTATAAAAATGCACTCACAGGTAGGCTCTGACATCTTGCAAGGTATAGACTTTCCATGGCCGGTGGCTAAAACGGTGCTTGAGCACCATGAGAGACTTGACGGCTCAGGGTATCCTCTGGGGTTGAAGGGAAATGAGATAAGTCTTGAGGCAAAGATAATAGCCGTAGCCGATGTTGTGGAATCCGTAGCATCTCATAGGCCTTACAGGGCAGCCCTTGGAATTATCAGAGCACTTGATGAGATATCAGCCGGCAGAGGTGTAACCTTTGAGCCTAAAGTTGTTGATGTATGTACTAAGCTGTTTAGAAGCCACAGATTTAAATTCGACTAATACCAAGTTGCATTCATTCGATTAACTTTGTTGGCTTTGTCACAAGCTCCGGGGCGTCTCCCCTAAAGGGGATTCCCCTGTTAAGGGGAGGCGTCGCTTGTTCCCAGCCGCCTCGTTACTCTTTTGACAGCAACCTGGTATTAACATCTTTCCCAAGCTCTTCAGAGGGCACCAAAGAAAGGAGCAGTCCTGCAATTGCAAACAACATTGAAGGAATACCTGCCGGGGAAAATATCAGCGAGATATAATCGTATAAAGCTTTCTCATGTCTGCCCGACAAAGACATTAAGGCAATCATCACAGGACAATATAAAGAAAGCGAAAAACATATAATTATTGAATGCTTTTTCTTTATTTTTTTTACAGACAAGATAAAATAAAATATTACAAACAGCAATACAATTGCTGCAATTACAAACCATCCACTAATAGGCCCGTATTTTAGTACATTAGGCGGTTTGGCTCTAAACACATAATGGGCAAATATAAAAGACAGAGCCATATAGTCGCCAATAACCATTAGTATCTGAGACACTATAATAAGTATTTTTGTTTTCATCTAAGTCCTGGTACACACCCAATCAGTATAACATAATATAAATTTTTAAAAACATGGTGGTCTCGTTCATTTACAGCCGGTGGCATAACAATAAACACACCCATGGCGGCATGTATCATATCGGCCTATATCCCGGCTTTTAACACAGCCACAGGCTCCTCGCTGACTACCGTCTTTTTTAAGATTAAGACTTATACCTGTTATCTTGCTTATTAAATCCTGGTCTATGCAGCTTCCGGCTTTTACTCCCAAATCACTAAGGTCATCCTCCTCTGCACAGTCATAAATTTCCATATTACACCCATCGGCTATTCTGTGTAGCTCTCCTGCTATACGTCTTTTGCCGGCGCTGTCGGTTGTGATGTCAAAATAATCAATTTTTGCCGTCTCTCTTAACCGCTTCATGCTTCTTAATACCTTCCGGTAGTTTTCAATAACTGCAAAACTGATTATTACCCTTTCCGTGTATCCTCTAAGCAAGTCCGAGATTTCACCGAATCTATCTGCAATGTAGCCCTCTGATGTTATAGAGGTTATCAGGATGGGGTCAAAACGCCAGATAACCCGCCCCGGGCCTATTCTGTCTGAGAGCCCCCTAAATGTGTCAATAACTTCCATAAGCGGCGGCACAGACGGCTCTATTGTGCCGGGATAAGCATTTATTGTAAACAGAAAATAGTACTTAAACCCTCGTACGTCAAGCTCCTTAAGATAAGCAACCAGCGGAGCCGGATTTTTACTCCAAAACACTATAATATCAACATCCTCCTGTCTCAGGCTCACAGTTTTTATCTGATCCGCCCTAAAAGGATTCTGAACCTCCACCATACCTTCGCGCACTTTTGACATAAACCAGTCTGAATAAAAAGCCGGTATATCGGTTCGTCTGCTTGCTGAGATTATCATAGCTGATTGTAACATACTTCTGTTGTTGCTGCAGAGTCGGTGTAAGTGTCCGTTGATACTTCCCTTGCAAACACTATGCCCATCATTAGTATAAGTGCTGTCAGTATCAATAGTCCCATCATTTAAAGAACTGAATAGCTTTGCCGGCAACTGAGCGTATTTTTTCAACAGGACTTAACCCGTCATGTTTTAAAAACTCAAAGAGCCGCATGTTCCCTCTTCTGTAGCCGGCATCTATATCTAATTTATAGGCCTTTTCCCCCCTCATTTCTATCGCTCTTTGCACGTGCCCATGTTCAAAGTCAAGGTGCTTTCTGAGGGCATATTCGACGTATCCAAATTCCTTCATATATGGCATGTTACCGCTTGAGGGGCTGATGTTGCCGCCATGAAACCGGTATTTTACCAATACATCCTTCAACGTAAGAATACACCTGTCTTTGTACCTGAGGAGCCTTAACCAGTAATCAAAGTCCTCGATGGCTTTCATGTTTTCATCCTGATAACCGATTGCCTCAACAACCTCTTTTTTTATAATCGTGCTGGAGTTTACCACGATGTTGGCATCGGCCATATCCTTAAATGACACAATTTTATTTTCTTTGTAATCAAAAACCGGGTTCTTATAACCGGGAAAGAAAATAGCATTTGATGATATTACCAATATATCTTTATTGGAGGCAAATGCATCAAGTTGCTTTTCAAGTTTATCAGAAAACCATAAATCATCTGAATCCACAAAAGCAATAAGCTCACCTTTAGCGGCTCTTATCCCCTGATTGCGGCTTGCCGCTATGACGTGTCTGACCTCGCTATGAAGAAATCTTATCCTGTTTTCTTTAAAGTTTTTGACAATGCTTTCAGTGGCATCCTCTGAATAGTCATCCACGATAATAACCTCAAAATTCTGATATGTCTGGCTCAGTACCGACTCCAGTGTTTCTTTAATTAACTCACCCCTGTTGTACGTGGGTATGACTATTGATATAAGTGGATTCATTATAAATATATAATAACAGGAAGACCAGTGTTTCTGATAGAACTATGTCTAAGATTCTGTTAAAAACTCAGTACTTGACCGTATTTTGGCATAAATGTATAATTCCATAGCGCATGTATAAAATAATAAACCGTAAAAAACTTATTGCAACGCAAGTGGCGGATATAATAGGCAAAACCCTGTTTACTCCCTTCAGGCTTTTTAACAAACCTCCGGCAATTGAGCCGCTGAACATAAAATCAATACTGATAATCAGGACGGCTTATATCGGGGATGCAATTATGACAATTCCGGTTATAAAGCCGCTAAAAGAACACTTCCCGAATGCTGAAATCTCTTTTCTAACGTCTGAGGGAGCTGCACAGGCACTTGCAAATAACCCCCATCTGGATGAAATCCTGACCTATAACCCATTCTGGTTTTATAACACACCAAAAGGAAAATATCTCAGCTTTCTAAAGGAATTACGAAACCGCTCCTTTGATCTTGTGATAGAGGCAAGGGCCGACATCAGGGAAATCCTGCTTATCGCTGCACCCGCCCGTGCTAAGCACAAAGTAAGCTATGACGTGGGTGGCGGCGGTTATCTTTTAACCGATGTTGTACCCTATAAAGCCCTGAAACATAAGGTAGAGTACCATCTGGATATTGTAAGGCACCTGGGTGCCGCTGTTAACTCTGTGGATTGGGCAATCTATCCGTCGGAAGAGGAAAAGAAAAATGTAGAAAAAATACTCAGAGATGATAAAATTAAAAGCCCTTTTGTTGTCGTTCATCCCGGAGCACGTGTCCCGCTTAAGAGGTGGTTTACAGAGGAGTACGCAAAATTGTATGATACTCTGACAGATAAGCTTAATATTTTTCCGGTAATAGCAGCATCAAAGGATGATGCAAGGATGGTGGGAGAGATAATTTCAAAAATGCACCACAAAGTTGCAAATCTGACAGGCCGCTTAAATTTAAGAGAGTTTGCCTGGGTTTTAAAACAGTCAGAATTTTTTATCTGTAACGACAGCGCCCCGCTTCACGTGGCCTCAGCTATGAATGTTCCAACAGTTGCCATATTCGGCCCCTCAAAAAGTGTCGAGACCGGCCCCTGCGGAAATATCCACAGGGTAGTGGAAAAGGACTTCCAGTGCCGCTACCGGTGTGATGAGAACTCCTGCCACAACGCCGGCCATCATGCTTGTATGAAAAGTATCACAACAGGCGACGTTGTTGACTCTGCTGAAAGCCTATTAAATGAAATCAACCAAAGGAAGCCGCATGTTTAAGTTTGATACGCTTAAAGCCAAAACTGTAAAGGAACTGAAAACCGGTATTAAGGAAACCCTCGGCACTAAATACAAAAAAGTTTTTCCTAATGACAAACATGCTCCAATATTAATAAAGCCTAACCTTAACAGCAATATGAATGCCTTAACCGGCAACACAACAGACCTCAGAGTTGTTGCCGCAGTTATCGAATTTCTGAAAGAAACCGGTTATTCCGATATAACTATAGGAGAGGGTACTAACAGCGGATTTTACAGAAGTAACATAAGCGTAATACAGAGGCTCTCCTATGACAAACTCTGTGAGCACTACGGAGTTAAAATCAAGGATTTCAACTACTCAGACACTGTGGATGTTGAGTTTTCAAAAGGCGTAAAGGCCAGGGCGGCAAGAGAGTGCGCAGAGGCCGCCTTGTTTATCAACATGCCTAAGCTAAAAACACACTTTGAGGCCGGCATGAGCATCTGTCTTAAAAACCTGATGGGATGCCTTGTCGGGCAGCCCAATAAGAAGAAAACCCATGCCTCACTATTTGAAAACATTGTAAATCTGAACCTTACCCTCAAACCCCATCTTCACATCGTTGATGCCGTGGTCTCAATGGAAGGACTCGGTCCCACACGCGGCACACCGCTTATGACAGGCACTGTGTTTTTTGGAACCGACCCGTTTTTGATTGACCTGATGCTGGCAAAGTTTGCCTCGTTTAATATAAAAAAAATCGGCCCCATACAAAATGCCATCAAACGTAACATCATAACCAATGAGCATCTAAACTTTGTAAACAATTATAATCTTGCTGAGGTTTTTTCTTTTAAACCGCCGGAGGCAGGCCCAATTGCAACCTTTATTCATCATCCTAAGCGTCAGAAGTATTTCCTTGCCGTGAGAAACACGGCATTTTTCAATTACCTGTGCCGGACTGAGATATTCGGCAAAATTCTCTTTGCCACAGGCCTGAGGCAGGATGTGTTTATAAAAGATGAGATGAGCTGTGGCGGACTTTCCATTAACCAGGCAAAGTGCACCAAATGTGGAAAGTGCAATGATTACTGCCCTTTAGACATAAAACTGCCGGAGAGTTTCTCTAAAGAGGGCGCATCAAAACCACTGGGGTGTATAGAGTGTCTGTACTGCTACTGCATATGCACGGAAAGAGCGATAGATTTTCACGGTGAGTTGGGCTTTATGGCCGAACAGATCAGACAATACGATGACATTATAAGGAAACTATAATTATGAAAAACTTTAAAATCACTTTTCTGAATCCGCCTTATTTAGAGAAATTTTCACGCTCACAAAGAAGCCCTGCTGTAACAAAAAGCGGCACTCTGTATTTTCCAATGTGGCTCTCACTTGCCTGTGCTTTGGCTGACAGAGAAGGTTTTACCGTTGATTTAATAGACGCCCCCGCCTCCGGCACAACCCGTGAGAGCGCACTACAGAGACTCAAACAATTTGCCCCCGGCCTTATAGTAGTTGACACAAGCACCCCCAGCATTCATAACGACATAAGGTTTTGCGAGGAAATAAAGACGGCACTGCCTGATTCCTATATAACCCTTGTGGGCACGCATGTTTCTGCCCTGCCTGAGGACTGCCTTAACCTCAGTGAGTCCATTGATGCAATAGCTATAGGTGAATACGACAACACAATAGTTGACCTTGCCAATGCGCTTACGGCAGGTACCGGTACTTTTAATATAGCTGGAATTGCCTACCGGCATAACAGGAAATTCATCTTTACAGCAAGCCGCCCTCCAATAGAAGATATTGACGGCTTACCGCACGTAAGCCCGATTTATAAACGATTCCTCAACATTGAACACTACTTTAATCCCAATGCGCTCTACCCTATGGTGACAATAACAACAACCCGCGGCTGCCCTCATGAGTGTGTGTTTTGCGTGTATCCACAGACTCTGATGGGACACAAACTCAGAATGCGTAGCGTTGAAAACGTCCTGGATGAAATGCAGTACATCACGGAGAACTTCCCTAATGCCCGTGCCGTGTTTTTTGAAGACGACACTTTTACGGTTAATAAAAAGCGTTGTGTTGAAATCTCGGAGGGTATTATAAAGCGAGGGATAAACATTTCATGGACGGCTAATGCCCGTGCCACTCTTGATTATGAAACTATGCGGGTGATGAAAGAGGCAGGGTGCAGGTGTTTGTGTGTGGGGTTTGAGAGCGGAAGCCAGGAGATGCTTGACAACATAAAAAAGAAGATCAAAATTGAACAGTCCGAGGCTTTTATGTCAGAGGCCCGCAAAGCGGGGATTCTGATTCATGGCTGCTTTATGACAGGGCTTCCCGGTGAGACTAAAGAGACTATGAATGAAACCCTGGTGCTTGCCAAAAGATTAAACCCCGACACTGTACAGTTTTACCCAATGATGATTTATCCCGGCACGGAGGCATATAAGTGGTTTGATGAAAGGGGCTATATAACAACCGATGACTTTTCAAAGTGGCTGACCCCGGGGGGGCTGCATAACACGGTAATCAGAACTGAAAGCCTGACCTCAGCGGAACTTGTGCGGTTTTGTGACAATGCGAGACGACAATTTTATCTTCGCCCTAACTATATGTTTTATAAACTCCGGCAAGTATTAAATGACCCTGAAGAGAGAAAACGCACATTTAAATCAGCCCGTACTTTTTTTAAATATCTCATCCGGGGCTCGGATATCTCCAGTTAACGAGAAGGGTTACAGAGATTGAAAGCATCCGTGATAGTACCTGCCTTTAATGCAGAGAGAACGATAAAGGACTGCATAACCTCTCTTATCGGACAGAATTTTAATAAAGCAGATTACGAGATAATAGTTGTTGATGACGGCTCAACGGACACAACCGCTGAAATAGTTGCAGCGTCAGCGGTTAAGTATATTTATAAGCCAAACGGGGGGCCGGCCTCGGCCAGGAATCTTGGAGTAAAAGAAGCAACTGGAGAAATCATTTTGTTTACCGACTCCGACTGTATAGCAACACCGGAGTGGTTGACTGAGATGCTGAAACCTTTTTCCGATCCGATGGTGAAAGCCGTAAAAGGGGCATACAAAACTCCTCTGAAGTCACCCACAGCACGGTTTGCTCAGGTTGAGTTTGAGGAGCGCTACGAGATGCTCAAAAAAGCCCCGTCAATAGACATGATAGATACCTACTCGGCAGCCTTCAGGAAAGAGATATTTGATATGACCGGAGGGTTTGACGAATCCTTCCCGGTTGCAAACAATGAAGACACTGAGCTGTCATATAAGCTCTCCGGCTGGGGCCTTAAAATGGTGTTTAACCCTGATGCAATAGTTAACCACATGGGGCATCCCGCCTCGGTCTTAAGGTATGCTAAGATAAAGTTTTGGCGGGGATACTGGAGAATGGCAGTCTATAGAAAGTTTCCCGGTAAAATGGTAAAGGACACCTATACACCTCAAACACTAAAGGCTCAGATACTTGCGCTTTTTAGTTCAATGTTTTCCCTGCTGTTAATTCCGTTGTTTTTTGATACGTTTTTGGATTTACCAATAATATTTGTGGCGGCAGTTTCAATCCTCGGTTTTTTGGCCTCAACTGTGCCTTTTACTCTCTTTGCCTTAAAAAGGGATACTCTGACAGGCCTCCTGTCCCCGTTGTTTCTTGCCCTCAGAGCCGCCTCTATCGGCTCAGGCGTCTTATTTTATGCGATTAGACAAGTACCGTGAAAATAAAGTCAGGGAGAGTTATTACAAATATTCTTTCAGCTTGAGGATTTCTTCTTTTGAAACAATATACTTTCCATCCCTTTCCTCTCCTTTGAGATGGTAGGGGTAGCAGCCGCCGATTCCGGTTTCGAGTTCATCATATGGTATTGTGATTAAGCAGGCACGACACTCAATCCCTGTTTCATGAGTCCTGTAGCCGAGGTTTTTGCCCTTACACGAATTGCATATGTCAAAGTAAGAGTAGGCTTTGTCGTTTACTCTTACTATGAAAAATTTTATTGCTGTGCCATTGTCATTATACACATAAAAAACGGGCTTTTTCTCTAAGAGACTTCCGGAGTTTACACTAAAGACGCCGGCTGAGGAAAATGTTACAGGTAAAAATTGCTGCTTCTCTTTACAGCCGATTAACACTATAAATAAAACAAGATATAATGTCGCACCGGCAACCCTTATTTTAGTAAATTCAACCATCTTGTATTCCGCTAAAGTCTAACATTCAAAGTCAGATTATATCAACTGCCTGTACAAAGGACACCTGCCTTATGCCAAAGATGAAAAGGATTAATTCCAATTCTAATTCATTTTATAATCTTTCTAACCTCACCGATTCTCATAGTTATTTTCTTACCGTCCAGGTGTTCAAGGAAGGGGAGAGCATATTTTCTTGAGGTTTGGAGCAGGTCTCTGAATTCTGAGACACTTATTTCTGTTTTGGTCTTTGAGAAATCTTTCAGAGAGGACAGCATTCTGTCGTAGTCCTCTTTTAACAGATATACTGAATCATTGATACGCTGCAATATTGCGCTTGTGGCTAAGAGTTTTAAAATGTCGGTGACTACGTTTATTTTTAATGAGAGTTTTGCAGCAAGCTCCTCTTTAAGAGGAGGCTGAAACCCTGCATCTTTGAACATTTTAACTATTTCACTGCGTATGTTTTCATCATCTGTGGAGAGTGTGGGATTAAAAGACCTCAGGCGCACAATATCTTTGTCAATTATCAGCTGCGTAAATGAAGGTAAGATTTTAGAAAATATTTTAGAGTCAATGGCTTTAAACTTACCACCCAGTTCATCTTTGGAAATACCAGCTTTAAGGGGATTAGACTTGTGAAAATCTTTTAATGCGTTGACTATCTTTGACTCCAGAGCCTTTATTGACTCGGAATGAAACAATGTGTCGGAGACTTCTATAATTGTACCGCTTTGCCTTAGCTTTTCTATTTCAGCATCTATCCTTTTAACATCCTCGTTAATCCAACTGTGGAGTTGTTTGTGGCTAAAACCGCTTAGCGCCATACGTCTGACTTTTTCCGATATTTTTTGGCTAAGCGAGCCTGTTTCGTAAATTTCAAGGCTCGTCACGTCTTTCCCTCTTACCGGTGGCAAGACATCCACAACGATACCGCCGCCTATGGTCTCAACCGGTGAAAACCTTCGAATAATAAACCTGTCATTAACCATCACAGGAATGTACTCTCTTAGGCGAATCTGACAATAAGCCGTTTCCCCGGGTGAGATTTTCTTTCCGCCATAGACAATTAGTCTTGCTGTCAGCTCAGAAGTGCCTATATGAAAATGTACGATTGCTTTACCATCCACAGCCACAGCGTCCTTTAGCAGTGTAATTTTAACGTCAAGGCGTTTGGTACTTATCCACCTGCCCTGCTCTGTCAGCAGATTGCCGCGGCACAACAGTTCTCTGTCAACTCCCTGAAGGTTTACTGCAACACGCTGGCCTGCAAAACCTGTGGTTATCGGCTGGTTATGGCTGTGAAGCCCTCGTACTTTTGTTTTAATTCCCTGTGGGAGTACTTCTATCAGATCATCTTCCCTTACCATACCGGATATTGCCGTTCCTGTGACAACAGTGCCAAATCCCTTTAGGGTAAAAACCCTGTCAATCGGCAGCCGGAATATCCCTCCCGTTGATTTTGGCATCGTTTTAAGTGCCAGTGCACCTATCATTTTTTTCAGATTTTCAATATTAGTGGCGTCTTTGGAAGATACGGCAATAACCTCTGCGCCTTCTAAAAAAGTACCACTCACAAACTCACGCACCTCTTCAAAGACGAGAGCTAAAAACTCGGAGTCAACCAGATCACACTTTGTAACAGCCACTATGCCGGTCTTGATGCCAAGAAGATTGCAAATGGCAAGGTGTTCTTTGCTCTGTGGCATAATACTCTCATCGGCAGCGATTACAAAAAGCACCATGTCTATACCCTGAGCCCCGGCAAGCATATTTTTAATAAGTTTCTCATGCCCCGGCACATCAACAATTCCAACGGTTGCCCCCGGGTACCTTAGCTCGGCAAAGCCCAGATCAATGGTTATACCACGCTGCTTTTCCTCTTTCAACCTGTCCGGGTCAACTCCAGTTAGTGCCTTGACAAGAGAACTCTTCCCGTGGTCTATGTGCCCTGCCGTGCCCAATACCGCGTATCGCATTATGTTAGATTTTAACTTATCTAACGAGATAACGCAATCATCACATAGGGCAAACGCATTTGAGCAGGAATAAATATAATCAAAAAAGGAACTCTTGGTAGCGTCCGGTTTCACCCCTTTTTAGCATGGTTTATGTTATCTTGTCCGCTTTGTGCTTTCGATGCTACAAAAGCGCGTAATACGCTGTTGATGTAGGTTTGGTATCCCCTGCCCTTGCTGCGGAACCATTCAAGCACATCGGCATCCACACGGATGTTGATATGCTTTTTTCTGGGAGGCAAACCGACAAATGCTTGCGCCAAGTCCACTTTTTCATGGACATCATCCTCATCGGCAGAAATGGAGGCCTCCAACTCCTCCTCTGTCATGGCATCAACCTTTGCCCAGTCAGTTTGGCTCTCCCGGCGTTTACGCTTGGCAGCAAGTTCTTCAGTTGTGTAACGTATAATATTTTCTTTTTTCTTCATCTCTTGCTCTCCTCATGGTAATAATACGAATGGCGTCATCACGCCACATCCACACAACAGCAATAAGCCGACCGTCTATTTCCCCTATACTAAGCCATCTGTTCTCAGAACCTCTTGGCGATAAGACGGTTATCAATCGCCTGCCGTCAAATAAATCCTTAGCATCCATAAAATCCAGTTTCCGTTTCTTTAAAACCTTAAACCGTTTCTCCTCAGACCACTCAAATATCATATTTTATTGTAATCACAATTGTGAATATTGTCAAAAATCTGTGGTGTTTCAATAACGATAGACAAAACGATTTATACCAATTCGCAGTCAGAAGTATAACGAGACGGCAAGGAGAAAGCGACGGAGGCGTACTTTTAGGTACAGTGAGGAGCTTTTGACGAGGCCAACGAAGTTAGACGATTGAATGCGGATTGGTATTAGGCAGTGAATCTTGCATTAGTATATATTAAATGCTTATGTCGTTAACTCCGACAGAGTTTTTTTTATCATCTAATGATGCAGAGAAAAGACTGGATTGTCGCTCGTAGGCGGGAATGACAAAAGGAGGATTTTCT
>JAMOBJ010000014.1 GCA_039908095.1 Nitrospirae bacterium YQR-1 | reverse complement strand
ATGTTGCAAAAAGTGATTTTATAGCCGGTATCAGCCATGAGCTCAGAACTCCAATGAATGGAATAATCGGCATGACCCTTTTACGTCTTGTCAGATACTTAAAAACTTTATTAACTAAAAATACGTATCTTGCTTATAATTTTATTGAAGATATAAGTAAACATAAATTAGAAAAGGGTGATTATGCTCCCGTTTGGTATTTCATTACTACAGCAGCATACGATTCCGTCATAAACTACTCTCAAAGCGGTTTACTTGCTGAACATTATGATTTTGCCGTAGTTAACTCAGGCGATAATCCTGTAAA
This sequence comes from Nitrospirae bacterium YQR-1, assembly GCA_039908095.1. Lineage (NCBI taxonomy): Bacteria > Pseudomonadati > Nitrospirota > Nitrospirae bacterium YQR-1. Next base: position 74,002 of record JAMOBJ010000014.1, on the reverse strand, counting down.
TGGTACAAGGCAGGTAATATTTCTCTATAAATTGCTTACATTTATTAATGCACGTATTAAAAAATATAAAAAGTACCAATCTGATATTTTAGATAAGATTCTTACTAATCCTTTATGTAACAACAAGCATAGTAATTATATTGACAGCTGTAAAAAAAATGAATGTCTTGAGAAGTTGTTAACCTATATAAGACAATGTCTTTTAGATTTAGATTTTTTTTTATCAACTATGTTTGATACAAATGAACAGAAAGTATATGCAGAAGTTATTGAACTACTAGCTGATACTATCAATAAGTTTCTTTTACTTCCTGAAGCAGATTGGCTGGTTATACAACAGCAAATTGAGTTTATAAATGTAAGATTAAGATCAGTTGATGATGATAGAAGTTTTTCATGTAATCATATAACAGAAGTGTTAAAAAGAAGAAGTGAAATTTATTAATAAAATAAATTTAAAACACGTTATATGAAGTGTTATAGCTATTTTTTTAAGAAAATTCCATTAGAGGTTGAACATCAGCGCAGCTTCCATTATTATTACAGAGGGTATTTTACTAAGAGTCACAACGGCGAATTGTTTTATCCACTGACTTTATATTTTGGGAAAAATGAGATAGAAATCTTTTATAGAGAAGCAAAGGGTTATACAGAGCGCGTGTTTACTTTTCCTGTCATGTGGGGTGAAAATAATCACGAAAAGTTTGCTAAAAAGATAAAAGATTATTGGAATATGCTTGCATGGTCCCCACCCCAAAGACATTACTTCAATATAAATATAGATTTAATTCCTATGAGTTATTTCTCAAGTTGGTATGAATTTAACACAGAAAAAAATTCAATAATTGATAGATTTGTTAAGCTACATATATTTCGATATAAAAAAAATATCTATAGAAAATCTGATATTAGTATTGCTGATTATAGGATAAAATTTGTTAATCATCATGTTGACAACAAATTTGATATTTGGAAAATTATTAATAACGAAATACTTTCATGTAAAATAAATCTTAGAAAATTAATTTTAGATTTTATATATGAAAGTGATTTGACAAGCACTTTTTCAGACGAAAATTATATTAGTTTAAAACCGATTCTACATGAAAATAAACTCTTTGACGCTATTACAAAAAAATGCAGATATCTGGATAACTTGTATAAATTAAAAGATACACATATTAAAAGTTCAGATAAGCTACCAAAAGTATTCTTAGATGCTGAAAAAGCATGGCTTAATATCTGCATAAACCCACAGTATAGAGAACTGTTTGATTCAGAAGATGAAATATTTCATTCAAATGAAGATGAAATTACAAAAATAGCTTTTGATGCGTTAATAGGAAATTGTAATGAGAAGGATTAAACATATTAGCGTAGATGATTATTTGTTAAGGAATCGCTTAGCTAACTTTTATTTAAGTGAATATTCACTTTTAAGAGCACTTGAAATAATACCTAAAAAATTTGTCATTTATTTTTTACCGGTTTCGTTATTTTTAATTTTTCCAGGAGAATTTCTTATGTACTATTTATTTGGTGATGCTTGTTTTTCCGGAACTTTTCCATTAGTATTACCAATACTGATAGCTATTATTATTTTGTATTATCTATGGAAATTGAAATTAAACTTATTTAAGTTATTTCTTCCTCGGATGTCTTTAGGAATTCTCATAGGGTGGACTGTTCTTTTGAATACTGAAGGATTGTGGAAAATGACTCTCATCCTTGAAGCCAGCACAATAGTTATAATTGATACTGTTGTCATTTGCATTGTTAGTGTATTTATTTATACTAAAATAAAAAACAGAGTACACAGAGCAACAATCGTGATGACTATCGGCAGAACACTCGTTATAATAATATTTGCTTTATTGATTTCTTTTTTGCAAGGGTTTTATATAATTCAATTTTTTGGTAAGCCGATGATAGAAAATTCAGGTATTTTAGCAAAAATTTTTGATAACACTACTTCAGACAATATAAGCTCTATAGATGTCATTCTCAATAAATCCAAAGAAGAGTTAAATGATGATAGGGATAACAAAACACTAGCCCAATTATATTCAACCACATTTTATAAGCCGTCTAATAATATATCAATTAAAAATTATTATTCTATTAGTTTCGGACGCCCACTTAGTCATTTTGACTTTTTCAAGAAACATAAAATCAGATATATATTTTCTATTTTATCTTTATATTCATTTATATCAATTCTAACCGGCGCAGTTTTTCAGTTAGTCTGGGGCGATAAACCTATGACTGACCCTCTGTAGCCCCTTTTGCCAAACCTGCCGCTGAAATATAAAATTATAAGGTAACCTCTTTTCATACTTAGCAATTTCCCCTTTATTCCAACAGATCACTGTAAGGCCAATCCTTAATGCCACCCTTAAGGCTTACAGCTTTTATTTTTATTTGTTTTAACTTAAAGGCGGCTACTGCGCTTCTTCTGCCGCTTCTGCAGTAAACCACATATTCTTTGCCCTCTTCAAACTCAGACTTTCTATTCATCAAATCAAACAACGGTAAGTTGACACTGCCCAATATGTGAGACTCCTCATACTCTTCCACAAACCTCACATCTACAAACTTATACCCGCTGCTATACATCGCCCGGGCTACCTCATGCGGCACCTCCGCCAAAAGCGGTTTCTTAAGCATTTCCATAAACCTCTCCACATCCAACGCATACAAAGTACCGTCCTCCAACATCCTGACCGTACAGGGACTCTTTGCCGCCATAATAATCCCCTCCTCCCCTATCTCATCCCCAGCCCCCAACTCCTCAGTTCTCTCCATCTCACCACTTTCAGGGTTTAACCTCAACACCTCAGCCCTACCACATGATATCACATAAAACGCCTTTATATCCCCGCCGTCTGTTATAATCTCGTCTCCCTTTTTTACCGCAACCTCTGTAATACTATTGATTGCATCCTCTATGTACTCTATCGGAAGCTGCTTAAAGGCTGTGCTTGAGGTCATCAACTTCAATAAGTTGGAATCATACCTGCCTCCGGCCTTTATTTCACTTACAGTTTCCTCTATTCCTAAAAGATACGAAAAGGCATCAACATCGAGATGACATATGCAGGAGTCCTCTATCGCCCTTATTGCCAACTGCTGCGGATACTGAGGAAACACCAGTGGTTTGTTTGAAGCATCATCAGAAATCAGCTCTTTTTTGCCGCCGCTTATATCCGTTACCTCAAGCATTCCGTAAACTACAAATAACAGATCACCGGCATACCCGCCAATATTAACCGACTCGCCTTCCCTCATTTCAAAAGCCCTATAGACCTGCAATGACTCAGCAAGAGATGTTTCACTGATTGTATGAAACATCAGGTGGCTATCCTTCAACGCCTTTATAAATTCTTTTATAACCATTTTGCCTTAGGCCCCCTTATATCTGATTTCAAAAAGCTCACAATACAGCTATTCAGATACGTTAACAGCACTCTTAGTTTTTTGTAAATGTTTTTTTAAAATCAAAATCAGGCTCCCCGCTGCCATAATAATTCCCCCTTTCCCACTTATGGAACAACACCCTGGAGGCGTTTAATCTCTACGAGGGCTTTAGAGTATTCATTTTTAGCTTTTTTCTGCTCATATATAGCGGTAACATAATCACTTTGAAATTTTAGCACATCATTTAAGGTGGCAAGACCTACCTTAAATCTGCCCTCCTCGGCTTCCAGTTGCTTTTGTGCAGCAAGAGCCGTCTTTTCAGTTGTTTTGATTTTCTTTTCGGCAAAAACCAGGGCGTTTAACGCATCCAGCAGAGATGCCTCGACACTTTGCGCAATCTGCAGCACCTGAGCCTCATACTGCTCCTTCTCATATGATGCTTTCATATAATACCCCTTGTACTTACGATTTCCAAGAGGGATTGAGACAGTAAACCCTATTTGCCATGCAAAATCATTTCCTGTGGCCATCTTATCAAGTGCACTACCATGGTTGCCATTTAGACCAATGTAGCCGTATGAGCCTGTTAGATCAACCTCCGGCAGCATCTGGTTTTTATAGTAGCTTTTTAGAAGCTCCCTGTTTTGACTCTCAAGCTTTGCATAACGGTAGTCTTGTCTTGTCATAAGAGCAGTTTCAACAAGAGATTCCAGTGGTGGCGGCACAACCGGTTTAGCAGGGGCTGAAACCGGAGTAAGGATACCACTTCTTTCAGTTATGTTTAACAGAGTTCTAAGAGCACTCTGTGCATCTGTAAGCGTTTTTTCTGCATCAAGAAGATTCCCCTCACGTTTAGCTATCTCCGCCTCTGCGGTGTAAATTTCAACCTGAGCACTCAGGCCGACCTCTACTTTTGCCTTGACTATTTCCCATGTGTTAGCAGCAAGTTTCAGGCCGATTTTTGCAGCCTCCACATTACTAAACGCTGAAGCCAAATCCCAGTACTTCTTAACCGCCTCCGAAACCTTTTCAACAACAGCGGAGTCATACGTCAGCTTCTTCATTTCAAATGCGTTTTTATACACGTTGATGTTTGTACTCTGTACCGGTATGCCAAAGCCCTTTAAAATCGGCTGCGTGACAGAGACCTTAGCATCCGAATAATAGTATGGATTAAATGTCGAGCTTGATGAGTTTGCCCAGTACCGGCTGTTTTCAAATGATAACTCGTACTGAGTACCAGTAAGAAGTGTGCCTGAGAAGTAAGAATTGTAAGAGGCTGTTCTGGATTTAGAACTATCTCCTGAGGTGCTTGAGGGCTCCTTTGTGTAAGAGTCTTTTACTTCAAGTGATAATGTCGGGTCAAATTCACCCTCGTATATTAATATTTCAGATTCGGCTGCACGGGGTTTATAACTTTCTGTTTTTAAACTCAGGTTTCTATTTAAAACTATAGTGGTTACTTCCTCAACGGTTAGTCCGGTTTTATTGTCCTGCCCGTACAATGGAGCACAATGCAGGGTTAATATTACTATGGAGAAAATACAAAATAATTTAATCGTTTTGACCATCAATGCCTATTATATCATTTTTTATTTTTTTGAGTTTCAAAACGGTTGAATTTATGATAAACTACAGGCGTGTTTTTCTTTGAGCAATTATTAATCGCTGCACAAAAGCAGTAAAAAGGAGCAAAAGTCGGATGACAACAACATTAATAGCACCAACCCCGCCTGATGTAGCAGCCTTTGGAGTGAGAACCCTCTCTGCGTATCTGAAAAAACACGGGAAAGAGGTCAGAAATATCTTCCTTCCGGGTGGAGTTGAGAAATTTAAATATAAAACCGGTTTTAAGTATAACTATGAACAGAGATTGATGGACCAGGTGGTGGAGCTTTGTAGGGGCTCGGACCTTGTGGGAATATCATTTATGAGTAACTACCTTGACAGGGCAACACAACTGTGTGAAACGTTGCGGGCGGCACTGAAGGTACCCATCATTGTGGGCGGCATACATCCTACCGTCATGCCTGAGGACTGCCTCAGGTTTGCCGACATTGTGTGTGTCGGCGAGGGTGAAGAAACACTGCTTGAGCTGGTAAATGCTATAGAGACAGGCAGTGATTACTCAGACATACAGAATCTGTGCCTTATGAAAAATGGAGTAACCCGCAGAAACCCTATGCGTGCCCTTGTACAGGACCTTGACTCCATCCCGTTTTGTGATTTCGGCATGGATGGACACTTCATTTACGATAACATAAAAAGCTCTGTCGAGCCGATGTCAAAGAACCTCCTGAAACGCATGTTTCCGCTTGAGCCCCACCTTGAAGGAACGTTTTACGATTCATACAAAAGAACCCTGAGTTTTAAAATCATGACTACGCGCGGCTGCCCCCACCACTGCTCGTTCTGCGCCGAGAAAACCCTCTCCGATATGTACAAGGGACAGAGGTATTTAAGAAAACGAGGGGTAAACAACATAATAGAAGAGCTTTTGTGGGTAAAACGGGAATTTGACTTTGTGGAAAGCATTTTTTTATTTGATGATACCTTTATGGTTCGTCCCGAACCGGAAATAATAGAGTTTGCTGAGGCTTACAAAAAGCACATCGGATTACCGTTTCATATACAGGCCAGTCCCGGCACGGTTACGGAGGGGAAGATGGAAGCCCTGATTGACGCAGGCCTTGCCTTTGTTGAAATGGGAATTCAGTCTATGAGCGAGCTGGGTATGGCATTATACAAAAGAAGCATTACAGGCAGTACTATTTTAAAGGCCGCCGATGTGTTTCATAAGTATCAGGGCAGAATATACCCGCCGTGTTACCATATAATTTTGGATAACCCGTGGGAGAGCACTTCAGATGTTGTTGAAACCCTAAACCTGATCCTTGAGCTTCCCAGGCCATTTTGGCTAAAGCGAGCCTCTCTGGTGTGTTTTCCAGGCACTGACCTTTACGAAAAGGCTAAGAGAGACGGCATTATCAAAACAGAAGAGGATGAGTGGCGGGAGGTTTATTCAAAACACCTTCACACCCCTCACGGCTCCTATGTAAATTTCCTGACATACCTTGCCGGTTTTTCCTATTTCCCAAGGTTCATTGTAAAAATACTTGCCTCTAAGTTTCTTGTAGGGCTGTTTGATAAAAAGTCACTTAACGGGCTCTATAGTTACTTAAACAGAATGGGAGAGCGGCTAATAGTGGTCTCAAAGGGAATTCGTTCACTTTTCAAAGGCGATTTTAACCGGATATACAGATACTTTATAAGAACAGCATCTAAAACGTCGTAAGAAGGAGAGTTGAATTATGAAGTTTAACTGTTTAAAATGTAATATAGAAATGGCTGTCAACAGGGTACAGGACAGCTCTGTACCGGCTGGTGAGGCCGGCGGCACAAATCTAACATTTTCCTGTGCGCACTGTGGAGCATCCTTTGCGATGGTAGCAAACCCTATGGAACAGAAGCTAATAAAAGAGCTTGGCATCTATGACGGTACTCCTAAAGCACCAGATAATCCAGCAGAATTTATAAGTGCCGCCACAGGGGTTTTACAGTGGGAACCTGATGCATTAAAGCGGCTTGATAAGGTGCCGGTGTTTGTAAGAGGAATGGCTAAGTCGGCAGTGGAACAACACGCAAGGGAAAAAGGATTAACCAAAGTCACGGTGGATGTCATAGAAGAGGCGAGGCATCTCTATGGCATGTAAAAACAGTGGAGGGACAATGTTAATTAAAGGTAAATCATGGAAGTTTGGAAGGGACATTGATACTGACGCTATTATTCCGGCAAGATATTTAAACACCTCCGACCCTGCCGAACTCGCACAGCATGTGATGGAAGACGCCGATAAGGATTTTTATAAGAAATTAAACAGCGGCGATTTAATCGTAGCCGGCGAGAACTTCGGTTGCGGTTCATCCCGTGAGCACGCTCCAATAGCTATAAAAGCCGCAGGACTTTCCGCAGTGCTGGCAAAGAGCTACGCACGGATATTTTACCGAAACGCTTTTAACATCGGGCTGCCGATATTTGAATCAACTGAAGCGGTTGACGGCATTAAAGAGGGAGATGTGGTTGAAATAAACGCTGATACCGGTTTAATTAAAAACCATACAACTAATGCAGAGTTTCAGGCTAAGCCAATACCACCTTTCATGCAGGAATTGATTAACTCAGGCGGCCTTATCCAGTGGACACGGGAAAAGCTGAGATTAATATAATACGTTCCATAATAGCATAGCCGCCATTTATCGGCTGTCAGCCAGGGTAATAATCTCAGGAAGTGCGTTCAGTGCAGATTCCAGCTTATCCACGTCTTTTGTGCCGCCCTGGGCCATGTCAGCCCTGCCGCCGCCGCTGCCGTTTGCCCTCTGCGCTATAGCTTTTAGTATCTTGCCGGCATGATATTTACCCACAAGGTCCTTTGTCACCATGGAAAGTAACGACGCCTGCCCGTCATGCTCAGATGCCAACACCACAACCGCTGCATCCAGCCGCTCTTTCAGTGTGTCGGCAAACTCCCTCAATGCTTTCTGATCAAGACCATCCTTTTTCACCACAAGCGTCTTAATCCCGTTTATTTCTTTTATGTTATCCAGCACGCTTGAAATATCCAGCTTAAGGGCATTTAACTTTAAACTCTCCAGCTCCTTTTCAAGGAACCTTATTTGAGACGTCATGGCAGTAATCCTCTCCAGCGGTGTGTCACTCCTGAGATGTTCCGAAATAGCCCTCAACTGAGCCGCTTTTGCTGTAAAGTACTCCAACGCATATGTTCCCGTTATTGCCTCTATCCTTCTTACACCGGATGCAATACTTCCCTCCGATACTATAACAAACGGGCCTATTTCGCCGGTTGCACGGCAATGAGTTCCACCACAGAGTTCTTTACTAAAACTCTCCACCTCAACCACACGCACAGTGTCCCCATACTTTTCGTCAAACAGTGCAGTGGCTCCATAAGAAATGGCGTCATTTAGGCCCATTATCTGGGTTAGCACCTTTTGATTATCAAGAATCCGGCCATTTACCAACTCCTCAATTCTATGCCTTTCCTCTGCCGTAACCGGGTAGAAGTGCGTAAAGTCAAACCTAAGCCTCAACGGAGAGACCTGAGAACCAGCCTGCTTGATGTGGTCACCGAGAATGTTTTTCAGGGCGGCATGAAGCAAATGGGTTGCCGTGTGGTTTCTCATAATGGAGTAACGATGTTTTATATCTACTTTACATGCCATATTATCCGATACTCTAACAGTTCCCTGCTTAACCATAACCTTATGGATTATCAGATTATCCGGGGTCTTTTTAGTATCATTTACCTCTATTTTCACTTTATCGTTAAATATTACACCGGTATCTCCAACCTGTCCGCCGGACTCACCATAAAAAGGGGTTTTATCAAGTATCAACTCCCCATCCTGTCCTTTACTTAACTCACTTACTACCTCGCCGTCTTTTATTATATGGGTAACTGAGGATTGTGTTTCAAGCATGTCATAACCCAAAAAAGAATTCCCGCCGTCTATCCTAACTGTGTCGTTGTATATGGATGAAACCAGTGCCGATAGTCCTCCTGTGTCTTCAGACCATGAAATCCGGCCCCGTCTTTTTTGCTTTTCCATCTCCTCATTAAATCCAACGTCATCTGTTTTAAGGCCGTTTTCACGGGCTATATCCGCAGTCAGATCCGGTGGAAAACCAAAAGTGTCGTAGAGTTTAAATATCTCCTCCCCGGCTATTGTATCCTCTCCGGAAGCCTTCAGAGCCGCAATCATCTCATCTAAAATCTCCGTACCCTTTTCAAGAGTTTTAATAAACCGCTCCTCTTCAAATTTTAAAATATCTTGAGAGCGGTCTTTTTCTCTTGTTATCTCAGGGTAAACATAACCCATAGCTTCATCAACGGAAGTTACAAGTTTGTGTAAAAATGGGGTTCCCACACCAAGGAGGTGGGCATGTCTTGATGCACGCCTGATTATCCTTCTGAGCACATACCCGCGTCCCTCGTTTGAAGGCAGCAGCCCTTCAGAGAGCAAAAAGGTGACAGAACGCATATGGTCCGCTATTACCTTTATCGATGTATCCGTGTTTTTGCCGCCTCCGTATGAAACGCCGGTTTGTGTGGATATGGCCTCTATAATCGGTGTAAAGATGTCTGTGTCAAAATTGGTTTCTTTGCCCTGTAACACTGCGCTTATGCGCTCAAGCCCCATGCCGGTATCTATGCTAGGCTTAGGAAGCGGTGTAAGCGTACCGTCATGTCCTTTATCATACTGCATAAAGACCAGATTCCAAAGCTCAAGGTATCTGTCGCAATCACACCCAAGGGCACAGTCAGGTTTACCACAGCTTCTTTGAGGTCCAAGGTCAATAATAATTTCCGAACACGGGCCGCACGGGCCACTGTCTCCCATTTGCCAGAAATTGTCTTTTGCCCCAAGACGCACTATCCGCTCCTTACTTATTCCCGTAAAGTCTGTCCAGAGCTTTTCCGCCTCATCATCGTCCTCATACACCGATACCCACAGCTTGTCAACCGGAAGCTTATACCACTGTGTCAGAAGCTCCCACGCAAACTCTATGGCTTCCCTCTTAAAATAATCGCCAAAAGAGAAATTACCCAGCATTTCAAAAAACGTATGATGGCGGGCGGTAAAGCCTACATTTTCTATATCGCTCTGTTTGCCACCGGCTCTGAGGCATTTCTGGCACGTTGCAGCCCTGCTGTATGGTAGTGTCTCCAAACCAAGAAAAACACTTTTAAACTGTACCATGCCGGCATTAGTAAAAAGCAGTGTCGGATCATTCCTCGGTATCAATGATGAGGGTCCTGCCACCTCATGGTTTTTCTTGCGGAAAAACTCTAAAAAACTCTCTCTTATTTCCTTACCTGTCATGTTTTTTTACATCCGGGTCATTACTTATTATCTCTATCAGCTTATCTTTTTTGAATATCAGCCTTGTCGTATACACACCATACCTCTTGTATGTCCATTGTACTTTATCTCCGCCGTTTTTTTCAAGCGATACCTCAAGCACCCTTATATCTGAAGGCGACCCCATTGCGTATCTAACCTGCTCGGGGGTCATTCCAAAACCAACTTTCCCATTTCTTATTAACTCCTTTATTTCAGGAGGAAAATCCGCTATCTCCTTCTCTGTATATCTTACACTCTGAGTACACGATAATAAAAATGCAAAAAAAATCGTTATCAAAAATATCTTTTTCATGTTACCTCCTTTAATACCTCTGCGATAATCTCAGCATCAAACCCCCTTCTCAGGAGCATTCCGTAAAGCTTGTTAAGTTTAACTCTAAGCGGGTTATTTTTTAAATAGTCTTCTTTCTTTTTTACAAAAATTTTTGCCTTTTCAATTTCACCTTCCCGGCAATAACCATACAACAGAACATCTGATGAACCATTTATTAGTGTGCTTAACGTCTCCTGTATAATGTTATCCTCAATACCGCGTCTTCTTAGTGTATCAGCAGCTTTCTTAGTTCCTGCCATCTTAGTGCCGTCAAGGTACATTAACAAGTTTAGGGCAAGTCTGGAGTCATCAATCAGTCCGGCCTCTTTAAGGTACTCTATGGTTTGTTGTGTTTCCGCCTCCGTGTATCCTTTTTCCAGAAGTTTATTTCTGAGTTGTTTTTCACTTCTGTCTCTGAAATTTAAAAGTCTGAAAGCATATTCCTTAGGACTGTCACTCATCAGAATCCGGGGTGGAGACGGCTGAGGTAACTCGTGTAATTTTCCCTGCCGCCAGTATTTTAGCTTCTACCTCGTTAAAAATGGTTTCGTTTTCAGAGAGGAACCGTCTGGCGTTGTCCCTGCCCTGCCCTATTTTAGTTGTACCGTAACTGTACCATGTACCGGTTCGCTCAATTACTCCCAGCTCCACACCGAGGTCAACAAGCTCACCGGCCTTAGATATTCCCTCGTTGTAGTATATGTCAAACTCGGCTTGTTTAAACGGGGGGGCGACCTTATTTTTAACGACCTTCACCCTGACGCGTCCGCCGATTACTTCCTGATTAACCTTTAAATTATCTATTTTTCTGATGTCAAGCCTCATCGAGGCGTAAAACTTGAGAGCATTACCACCGGTTGTGGTCTCAGGGCTGCCAAACATAACACCGATTTTCAGCCTTATCTGGTTTATAAAGACAACCGTAGTTGATGATCTGGCAATAGCTGATGTGAGTTTTCTAAGCGCCTGGCTCATAAGCCGTGCCTGTAGTCCCGGCAGCTGATCCCCCATATCGCCCTCTATCTCAGCCTTTGGAACAAGGGCTGCCACTGAGTCTATAACTAAAATATCCAGGGCGTTGCTTCTTACAAGGGTTTCAGCCACCTCAAGGGCCTGCTCACCACTATCGGGCTGAGAAATCAATAATTCAGATATCTTAACGCCAAGTCTTGACGCATAGCCGACATCTAGTGCATGTTCGGCGTCAACAAATGCGGCAACTCCGCCGGTCTTCTGAGCCTGCGCTATTGCACTTAGTGCAAGAGTTGTCTTGCCGGAGGACTCAGGGCCGAAAATTTCAACCACACGCCCTCTGGGAAGCCCGCCCACACCGGTTGCTATATCAAGAGTAAGAGAGCCGGTGGGAATTACTTTAATGCCCTCGGTAACGGCTGATTCACCTAATTTCATCACAGTACCCTTACCATAAGACTTTTCTAACTGTGATATGGCAGCCTCTATGGCCCGTTCTTTATCTTTAAGACCTTTTTGATTATCAGTTTCTTTTGCCATGGTAATGTTCTCCCTCGAAATTGTGGTTTAACGCCTGAATTCTTTTAAAACTTAGAATACGGTTAAAAAACCTCCTGTATTATAAACTAAACAGGACAATCACTCAAAACAGAATTGAAAGTGCTCTCAGGTTTTATAAACAGTGAGGGTGAGGATGTTTTTATCGCCGTCTCTCAGATAATTAACCTCATCCATAAGTTGCTTTACAAAAAAGATACCTAGTCCGCCGATTTTTCTATCCATCAGGGAGACCTCCAGATCAGGGTCCTCAGTCTCCAAAACATTAAATGGTATGCCGGTATCCTGTATTTCAATTACATACTTGCTCTTTCCGTTAACCGCACAGATTACCTCAAGTTCACCCTCATGCTCCACATAAGCGTACTTTATGATATTAACAAGCGCCTCTTCACAGGCCAGCTCTATATCACCCACTCTTTCATCACCTATGCCAAAGCCCCTTGCCGCTGCGGTTATCTTATCTAATAGCTCATGGAGACTCTCTATCTTAGCCGGTAACTTTATTAATGATAATACTTCCACCAGGGCCGCTACTCTTGCATCGCCTCTTCCATGGAGCTGCAAATCTTTAAAACAGTGTTCAGGCCTGACATCTTTAACACCTTAAACACCTGCTCAGTAGGCTCTGCAAAGGCAAGTTTACCCTCTTTCTTTTTTATCTCCTTGGCAATTGCAAGGAAACTTCTCAAGCCGGCACTGCTTACGTACTCAAGTTCCTTCAGAGATACAACTATTTTACCCTTAGCCTGTTCCATAACATCCTTCATTTTTTCATCAAACTCAGGAGCATTCGACGCATCCATCCGGCCGCTTAAATAAATTACATCCACACCGTTGATTTTATCAGTTTTTACTTCCATGCCACCCCCTGTTTTTTTATAATTGTCTAATTTGTTATTATAACATGTCGTAGGGGTGATTACAACAAATGTTATTACACTTATTAATTTATTTTATCTGTGGATTGTCTGTTTGAGGCATATTACTCTCTCAGGTAAACATGTCTATGGATAAAATACTGAATCTTCTGGGTAAACTGGAAACCTCATCGATCTATTTTCTGTCGTCTAAAGAAATGTTTTCACAAGCTTTCAGACTCTATGAGGCCGGACGAGTGGAAAATATCTATTGGAATGATGACAAAACAATACTCTCACTCGATATACCGGGATTTCCTTACACAACAGTCCAAATCTATGAAAACGGCGGGACACTTTCCTACGACTGCGGCTGCGCTTACAGTACCGGAAATTACAAGTGCAAACACATAATCTGCGCGGTTATTACAATAAAAAACCTCTTAAACCAAAATCTGTTTAAACCCCAGAAAAGGTATGATGAAAGAAAAAGAGACTATCTCTTAGGCCTGCTCTTTGAACAGCACTCAAATAAACCGTCAAAAACCTCAAAAAAAAGCATATACGCTATAGAGTTTGAATATGACAGACACTACCCGATATGTTACCTTACGGTAAATGACAAAATATTTGACGTTACATCCAGATTACCTGGGAATGCACCTCCTGATTTTAAGATGTTTCATGAGATAAGTAACAAAAGCATGGATAGAATTTATACACTTTGCAAAAATTTACACTACAGAGGCACCATCAATTTCAGACACAAAGAAAAGGTAACAGAACTCACTTTTGACTATGATACAACTTATAAAACATGTGTTGAATTTAACTATGCCTTCAACAAGGTTTTTTTTAAACTCCTTTGCATCCATGATAAAACGCAGGAAAAAAACCTCATTGTAACGGGCGACTTTGTTGTCAATACCACCAACAATAAGATTGCTCCCATCAAAGATACAAGAGGACTTGACTATTGGCATCAATTACAACGCAGCTTTGGCTCCACGGAGAAAAACTCTTACCAAAAGGGTACTGATGACGACAATATTTTACAAATACCGCTAAAGTCTTTTCAATCCAGTCACTTTAGATTTCTGGCAAACAGTAAGGATGATTTTCTGAAAGAAGTGCTGTGCTTTAGCATACACGAAAATGCTACAGAGTTAAAAATCGCAGGGCAACCCACATACAGGATTTTAGCAACAGAGGACAGAGCCGGATATTCTTTAACCGCTGAGGGTGTCTCAGAGGGCACAAGTTTCAGTCCGTTAATACATCCATTTGATTTTTTCTACATTTACATGCCTGCAGGACTTACCTCTCAGAAAAGGCGCAACATCATCTACCGGACCTTTATAGGATTATTCAGTGAAAACTCTAAAAAAGGAAAAAACGACCTCATAAAGACAATGATAAATGAGGAAACCTTTGGAAAAATAAAATATGTCCGTGAAGCCCGCAATCTCTTAAAAAGCTTTATAGATGTGGATTTTGAAAGCCGTCAGTTGATATTCAGCAACAATCAATGGGTGTTAGTGCCCATAGACATAAAAAAACAGATGCCCCTTTTCAGCGTGGCTTATGGACTATATGGTATAAAAATATTTGAAGGAATTGCGCGACTTGGTAATATGTGGGTGGAAAAGGAGGAATTTACAGCCAAACTGCCTGCTCTTTTAAATGAGCTGAAGGAAAACGGCGTGGACTTTTTACTAAACGGTCAGGAGGTAGTACTTACCAGTTGGGATTTTGAAGTTAACGTAACAAAAAAGACAATAGACTGGTTTGAGATAAAACAGGAAATCAGATACCACGGCAATCTGATAAGTAAGCAGATGCTAAAAGAAGCCCTCAACGGGGTGGTTAAACATCAGGGGACATTACACATTCTTGATGAAACAACATTAAGCAATCTTACAAAACTTTCAAAACTCATAAAAGGGGAAGGCAAAAAAGAGATTGTAACAATCCCGCGCTTGCAGATATTTGATCTGCTGTCATTAAGAAAATCCAATATAAAGGTGACACTGCCCATAGAAGAAGAGGAGATTGTAGAGCGGTTGTTGAATTTTGAAGCAATTACACCCAAAGCAGTACCTGTCAAACTAAAGACAAAGCTGCGGCAGTACCAGAAGGATGGGTACAGTTGGCTGTCATTTCTTTATGAACACAGATTTGGCGCATGTCTGGCTGACGATATGGGATTAGGCAAGACGGTTCAGGCAATAACACTGCTTGCCGCCATTAAAGAGGGGATTACAACCACCGGCAGCTCATCACAGGTAAATCTCATAGTGGTACCTCCTACCCTTTTATTTAACTGGGAAAGTGAGCTGGAGCGCTTTTATCCGTCACTCAGGATATATTTATACAGAGGCAGGGACAGGAATACAAACTTTGACGGTTATGATATTGTTTTAACATCCTATGCACTGATTAGGAAAGACATTGAAAAAATTAGCCCCATCCGGTTTAATTTAATAGTGTTTGACGAGGCTCAGATGATTAAAAACATCTATGCCGATACGACAAATGCGGTGCGTAAACTCAACGGGCATTTTAAACTGGGGCTTACCGGCACTCCACTGGAAAATCACCTTGGGGAGTACTATTCGATAATGGACTTGCTGTTGCCCGGGCTTCTGGGACAGTACAGGCAGTATAAGAATGCGCTTGCAGGCGACGCTGTGGAATCCCTGATATATGCAACACGCCCGTTTGTGCTTAGAAGGACAAAGGATAAGATACTGAAGGAGCTGCCGCCAAAAATTGAAAGTGACGTGTATCTGACTTTGACGGAAAGCCAGAAGGCCCTTTACAATAAGACCGTGGAAAACGTGAAGAAAACCATCAGAGAGGCATATGAAAATAGACCTGAGGCACAGGCTAAGATAATCGCCCTGACAGCACTTTTGAGATTACGCCAGGTCTGCCTGTCGTCGAGATTGCTGCTGCCTGAGCAGAAAGAAAAATCTCCAAAGATAGAGTTTTTGGCGAATAAAACCATAGAGCTGATGGAAGAGGGACACAGTTGTCTGGTTTTTTCACAATTTACCGCTTTTTTGGATTTAATTGAGGCAAGGCTTAGAGAGATTGATTGTAAAATCTTCAGACTGGACGGCGATACTTCCGTGGTAAAACGAAAAAAGATCGTAGAGGATTTCCAGAGCTCTGAGGCTCCATCAATATTTCTGCTTAGTCTGAAGGCCGGAGGGCAGGGGTTAAACCTGACACGTGCAACGTATGTGTTTCACATGGACCCGTGGTGGAATCCGGCAGTTGAGAATCAGGCCTCAGACAGGGCACACCGTATAGGGCAGAAGAATAAGGTAATTATCACCCGGCTTCTTATGCAGCATACCGTGGAAGAAAAGATTATGCACCTGAAAAAACAAAAGTCGGAAATATATAACGCCATTATGGACCCTGCCACAGTGACGGACAAGGTGGTTTTATCTAAAAAAGATTTCGAATATATTTTAAACGTTACAGCGTGATAACCGGCTGCACAGGAGGCGCCGGTGTCAGGATTTTTTTTAAAGGTTTTTGCCGCTGTTAAATCTTTTTTGCGGTTTCTCAACGGCATGGGTAACACTAAATAGCCCGTATAGGGCGGAAAATGCTATAAACCCTGAAATATACTGTCCGCTTGGCACTATTATCAATCCAACCAGAGAATTAAAAGCTATGGCAAACCATAGTGCCAGCTCCATAGACCATGGTTTTTTATAAGTTAAAGAAGCTATGATTCCTATATTAGCAAAGACAAGAAAATAAATATACAGAACAGCCAGCTTTGTTCCCAGATTTATAATAATAACCCATGGATTGTTCTTTACAATTTTAAAAAATTCCTTTTTTAAAATTTCATGATATTCTTTATACGCCGAGTGAACTGGTATCTCCGCTAATTGTGGATTAATTTCCTTAACTTTCTGCTCGCCGACATAATCAGAATAGAACGGTTTGACAATATCATTTTCTGCATATGCAAGCCCTATGTAGGCGGAGTGCCACAGTGGTTGAGACATCTCTATCAGATCAATCGCTGCAAATTTGTCTCTCAAAAAAGCATTCTTCTCCGGTAACAGGACATTTTTATAATAGAACCCGGGAATACTCATGGAGATTACTATTACAGCACACACCAGAAGTTTTAATTTGGTAGTATATTTAACATGTAGAATTACCAGGGTGAGGATAAAAAGTAAAAGCCCTGTAACTGAATGGCTTCTGATTAAATTGGTAATTGATAACATAAAACCAATAATAAAATATATTGAAAGGAGCTTATAAGTTTTATAGTCTTTTTTAAATAAAATTAAAATCCAGGGAACGAATACTACAGATACCATAGGGGAGACAAGGTATTCTTCCGTAATTTTACTTATCATATAAAAATAAAAAATGAATAAATAAACAAAAGAAACGGCTAGTTGCGGAAGTTTATTTTTAAACAGAATAATAAAACCGGTTACAGAAAAAACCAGAGATAGCACTACAAGGCCTCCCCAAAAAACATTAATGGCCTGGTCAATAGTCAGCCCGAAATAAAAAGCGATTTTAGGAATAAAATAGTAAATACCCGGTGAACCACCCCATCCGGCTGGAATAAACTTACCATCTGAAAAACCAACTAACGGGATTTTGGTTCTAACATAACCCTCGT
This sequence comes from Nitrospirae bacterium YQR-1, assembly GCA_039908095.1. Taxonomy (NCBI): domain Bacteria; kingdom Pseudomonadati; phylum Nitrospirota; species Nitrospirae bacterium YQR-1. The sequence continues at coordinate 56,265 of JAMOBJ010000014.1, read as the reverse complement.
AGGCTTCGACAAGAAAATCATACCGGCAACCCTTTATTACAAATGATTTCATTTATTGGGTTGTATTGTAGCAAATATGATTTTTTATTTCAATCCGGTGTTATTTCTCAGCTTTATTGCAGGGGGGCCCTGTAAAGAGGGAAGTACTGTACAACAGTCTCTGTGTTACACAGGGAACACAAGGCGTCGTATCTTTGTGAGTCGGTAATCACGCCGCCTTTGAAGCAATCAATCAGTGTGTTGGAAAATCTCTTTTTATATTCCAGCAGATTAGGACGGTCAGGATGTCCGCCGCCAAGAAAAAAACAATCGTAGCCATTTTGGCAGCCCCACTGCATAATCTTATCCAATAAAAAGTCATTTGCCCTCATAGTCTGTCCATAAGCTGTAGATGCCGATAGAAAATAGTGAATGCGCCTGCCATACACTAAAACTATAATGCCGGCAACGGCAACCTCATTGTGGTATAGCATGAAGTATTTACAGTGCGGGTAGAGTTCAAGCGAAAGAACCCTAAAAAACTCTTCGGAGAAGTGGTAAAATTGATTGGCTTTTACTCTGTCCATCGTGTCCGTATAAAGCAATTTAAAATCCGGCAGTGCGCTGGAGAGTTCCTCCACCTCATGGCATATGCGGTATTTTATATCTGCTCTGTTTGCTTTTTTTATATTTCTTGAACGATACCCTGCTCTTACAGCTTCAATACCCTGATTCAAATTTACCACTACAACTTTGTCATTGTGTACATAATCCAGATATTTTCCGAAATAATCCTTATAATTAAAAAGTAAAGGGTTAAATCTTATGAAATGTGAGACGATATGTTCTCTCTTAAAAAAATCCTTTAATGCGCTTAAATATTCATCAAACAGTGCCTCAGTCATATGTCCGTCTGAACAAACCGGACCGCAGTAACCATAAGGGGATAGTGAGTCCTGCCAATTCCACTCCAGGAGCTCTCCATATCTATTTGTGTAAGTGGATTTGAACTCATCAAGCTCTCTTAGACAGAAAGGTTCAATAATACAGAAGTCCTCTTTTTTAAAACAAAAAAGGAAGTGTTTATTACCTGTAGCCGCCTCAAATGCCCTGGCATAACCATGCAGAAAATAAATATCCACTTCATTTAAGCATTCAATTTGCTTCTGCCACCTTGTTTTGTCGGCAGTTGAGACAACAAAGACATCTGTCATATTGCAGAGATACCTCCTGTGACAGGATTAATACCAAGCAGCCCTCAATCGTCTAACTTTGTCGGCATCGTCACAAGCTCCGGGGCGTACGAAAAAGTACGCCTGCGTTTACTTCTGACTGCAGCTTAGTATAAATGCTATGATGCAATTATACAGGCTACATACCGGAAAATGTCAATAATCTTGAAATGCAGGAATTTGTAACTTGGTATTAGACTTGACAACTATGATGTAACAATGATAGTTTGGAAAGCGGGAGAGATATATTTAACAGGTAATATTATGGAGGTTTTTTATGTCATTTCTATCACAAGAGCAGCTTGAAAAAATGAACTTTAAGAAGATTGGGTCAAATGTTCTTATAAGCGATAAGGCATCAGTCTATCAGGCAGAGAAAATAGAAATAGGTGATAACTCGCGGATTGATGATTTTTGTGTGATTTCAGGCAAGCTGTCAATTGGCCGAAATGTACATGTAGCAGTATTTTGTAACCTGGAAGCCGGCACTGAAGGAATTGTTTTAGAGGATTTTGTAACTCTTGCATACGGCTGCCGTGTGTTTTCAGAAAGCGCCGACTATAAGGGCGGCACTCTCACCAACTATACCGTACCTGCTAAGTACAGAGTAGGATTCAAAAAACACGTTCACATAGCACGACATTGTATTGTTGGCACAAATAGTGTTGTTTTTCCCGGTGTTACGCTGGCTGAGGGAACATCCGTGGGGGCAATGTCTCTGATAACAAAGTCAACTGAGCCATGGTCAATATATGCAGGCTGCCCGGCACGTAAGATTTCAGAAAGGAAACGTGATTTATTAGAGCTTGAGAGCAGATATCTGGCTGAGCAACAATGATTTCTTCATGTACATTTCGTTGGATTTCACTTATTGAAGCTGCCGGTGTCTTGCCTTTCATCGGTGAGCACCTCATCTATTATGTAAACAGGCCTCTTTCTTACCTCATCGAGTATCCTCCACAAATATTCGCCGATTATACCCAATGTAAACATAATAAGGCCCCCAAACATTGTTATTAAACAAGCTATAGAGGTCCATCCGATGTACCCTTCAGGATGCAATAGTTTTTGTACGGATATATATATTGCGTAAGTAAGGCTCAAAAAAAACACTATTATACCGGTTAATGACATAAACCTGATTGGAGTATAGGAAAAGGATACGAAGGTGTCAATAAAGAGTTTAAACTTTTTAGCAAATGTCCATTGAGAGCGGCCATAGATACGTTTCTTTCTTGTATAGAGTATGATTTCATGTGAAAAACCTAACGAAAAAATAAGAACACTTAAATGTGTGTTTTTCTCCTCCATTGTTCTTAAAATGTTAACTATCTCTCTGTCCATCAGGCAGAAATCAAAACCTCCGTAAGGATAATCTCTGACGGCAAACATATTTACCAACCTGAAATATAAAAAGGAAAAAACCTTCTGCAATAAAGGGTCTTCTCTATTTTGTCTTTCTGCAATAACAAGTTTTGTTCCTTTTTCCCATATTTTCAACATCTCTGTAAAGAGCTCAAAAGGGTCTTGCATGTCGGCTGATATTATTCCGGTGCAGTGGCCCTTAGCTATTTGTAGGCCTGCATAGATTGCGGAAACCTGGCCGAAATTTTTAGTAAGCTTTACCCCTCTTATAATTTCAGGGTGAGAAGTGCAATATTTTTTGATTATTTCATAAGAATTATCTGTCGAACCATCGTCAACTAAAATTATTTCAGTCTTATATGCCTCTATTTTTTCTATAACTGACAGCATTAAAGGTATTGCAACGGTAAGACTGCCCTCATTTTGATATACTGGTATAACAACGGAAAATATCTTTTTATTCTCGTTTGATTCCATTGAATAAAACCTCCACCGGCATCATAATAATCAGTGTTCCTTTATATATTTTATTATATCGCATATTTTCTCTGCATCTGAAACACTCAGAGCACCGTAAAGGGGAAGACAAAGCACTTCATCAGCAATAGTATTAGCTGCCGGCAAATGGACTTTTGACGATGAATAATGCTGCCTGTAACAGGCATACTCACTGCACAGAGGGTAAAAATACTTTCTCGTGATTACATTATATTTTTTAAGAGCACTGTGAAGCTCATTTCTGTTTTTTCCAAATATCTGCTTATTTACCCTTACAACCATGTATTGATAATTGGGTAAAACCTGCGGCATTGTTTCAGAGACGCCGCTACAGATGGTTATTCCGTCAATGATGTTAATATGTTCTTTGTAAACACCAAAGAGGGTTTTTCTTTTTTGTATTTCCTGCTCTAATATTTCAATAACTGAAATACCCAGAGCGGCCTGAAGCTCATTCATTTTGCCGTTTATCCCGGGCATAATAACTTCTTCTTCGTTCTTAATTCCGAAATTTTTCAGAAAATCGATTCTTTTCTTTAAATCCGGGTCATTAAATGTTAAACAACCGCCCTCGGCTGTATGAAACATTTTTGTAGCATGGAAACTAAACATTGAAATATCTCCAAATGTTCCTATCCCCTTGCCGTCAATTTCCACGTTAAACACATGTGCGGCATCGTATATGACCTTCAGGCCGTAGAATTTAGCGATTTTCTCTATACCGTAAACATCACAAGGCCTGCCAAATACATGTACGCCCAAAATAGCGCTGGTTTTTGGTGTTATCAACATCTCAATTTTTTTAGTATCTATGTTAAGAGTCTGCTCGTCAATATCGCAGAAAACAGGCACAATGCCGTTCCAAACCAGCACATGGGGGGTGGCGGGGAAAGTAAAAGGGGTTGTTATTACCTCTCCGCTTAAACGAAGGGCCCTGCAGGCAATAATAAGGGCTATCGTGCCGTTATTAAATAAGGACAGGTTGGGAACTTTCAATTGTTTCATTAACATTGACTCCAGCTTATTATGCTGAGCTCCGTTATTTGTAAGCCACCTCGATTGCCATATTTCCTTAAGTTTTTCTACATAGTCATCAATGGAGGGAAGTAACGGAGATGATATGTACAAGGGTTTTTCAAAAGATGCGGGCTCACCAGCCACGATGAATACTCCCATATTCAGTCACTTTTAAACCGGACAGAGATTTGCTTGCCACAGTAAATGTGCCTAAACTTTTCTTCATATTGTTTTCCGCCGGCATATCAACATAATCTTCCTAACAGCTGCTATAATGACACATGTGTTATACATAAGTCAATGATGGTGAATTCTGGATATCAAGTTCTATTGACAAAAATGTGAGTTTGGCACTAAGATAAACCATGACTACGGAAACCATAGTAACGGATTTAGACTTAACGGAAATCATTAACGGAGAAGAGATTATGGGACCTAGTCCATTTAGATATCATCAGAAGGTTAGCAGCAACCTAAATTACATTATTCACCATTATGTTAAAACAAGAGACTTAGGTCAGGTTTACTATTCGCCTTTAGACATAATCTTTGATGAAGGTGTTAACAGACTTCAACCCGATATACTGTTTATAAAGAAAGAAAACCTGAGTATTGCCCAGGACTGGATAAGAGGCGTACCGGATATGGTTTGTGAGATAATATCAGCAGGCAGTTATGAGATGGATACAGCAGTAAAAAAGGCTATCTATGAAAAATACAAGGTGCCGGAGTACTGGATAGTTATGCCGGAGCCGCAGACGATTGAGGTATTAACAATCATTGGTGATAAGTATAAATTACACTCCTTTGCGGCAATTGAAGGTTTTGTTACATCTGAAGTCATTGAGGGCCTTCAAGTTAGCATTACTGAGGTGTTTGAGTAACCTGTAGAAGTATAGTGGACCCCATTGTCAAGAACACATTACGCAAAAACAGGAATATTGTATAGAAACATTGTGAATATAGGGGTTTCTATTGCCATGTTTAAGATATTTCACAAAGAACCTCTTAACATAAACTCTTTTAAAAAAGCTAACAGGCTTTTTGCAGTAAAAAAAAATCTCTGTGCAGGCTTTATCAGCAACTAATACCAAGTTGCAGTCAGAAGTAAACACAGGCGGTAAGGAGAAAGCGACACCTCCCCTTACAGGGGATTCCTTTTAGGGGAGAGTACGCCCCTGAGCTTTTGACCAAGCCAACGAAGTTAGACGATTGAATGCAACTTGGTATAAATACAAATATGAGAAAAACGGTGATAACATGAATATTGAAAAAAAGACATACGAAATTATTGAAAAACTGAAATCCCTTGCAAACCCTGAAAATGTAAAGGGTATGGCACGGTATGGAATAAACCCTAAAAACACCCTTGGTGTAAGTATTCCTGCTCTTAAGGCAATCCTAAAAGAGGTTGGTAAATCCCACGAGCTGGCATTGAAACTCTGGGACAGCGAAATCCACGAGGCAAGGATTCTTGCAGCACTGATGGATAACCCCAAAGAGGTGACTGAGGCGCAGATGGAACGCTGGGTTACGGACTTTGACTCATGGGACGTCTGTGATCAGGTTTGCAGTAAGCTATTTGATAAAACCCCTTTTGCTTACTCTAAAGCTGAAGACTGGTGCAAACGGCAGGAGGAATTTGTAAAACGGGCTGGATTTGTTCTAATAGCCGCCCTGAGCGTTCATGACAAAAAAGCTGAAGACAACGAATTTCTTAACTTTTTTGCCTTAATCAGAGAGGCTTCCACAGATGAGCGTAATTTTGTTAAAAAAGCCGTCAACTGGGCACTAAGACAAATCGGAAAAAGAAACCAAACTCTGAGGCCGGAAGCCATAAAACTGGCACATGAGATTTATAACATCGGAACAAAATCGTCAAAATGGATAGCACGTGACGCTCTGCGTGAGTTAATGGACTAAAAATGGCCTGGTACCAAGTAGCAGTCATTCGATTAGCTATAGTGGATTCCGAAAATGAGACAATCAGTTAAGATAGAGCTGGTTGTATAAAATGTAGGGAAGAGAAGAAAAACAAAATTCCAGTCAACCGTAAACTTTGGTTTGAATACTCCAAATTTTCCGGAGAGGGTGGAAATCCTTCCGGATTGGCAAGAACTACTCTTTTAATACAGCATTTGATAATACATCAAAAACCTCGGCTATCCTGACAATACCTATTAGTTTTTTCTTATTCTCAATAACCGGCAATACATCGAGGTTGTTGTGTGCCATCAGGTAAGCAGCTTTACTCAGGGGCTCGTCCGCATCTACAAAGTAGCGGACAGGAAGCATAATATCACTAACTGGTTTGTGGGCCTGCTCATCATCTTTATTAAGGTCAAACATAGTGTCCCACGGCAAGGGTGGTAACGATTGGTCCTGTTCTGTAATCTGCTTATCTGTAGTCAAGTCTCCGGGCTCAAGCCCTCTCAAAATCTCCTTCACACCCACTATACCGACAAGATTATACAGTTCATCAAAAACCAGTAAAACCTGCGGCGGTAACATTTTTGAGTTTGCACTCATCTCCACCAGCAAAGTGATTGATTGTTTTATATTGAACCAATATGGCATATGTGGTAATTCCAGAATACCTATCATTACATCACGAATTTTCCTTGATTTCAACATGTCTTTTCCTTACTAAATAATAGTGTGTAGAGCTGTATTTCTTTATAACGCACTAAACCGAATTTTGCAACCATCCCCCTACAACTGTATTGAGTTACGATAGTATCATGTTTTTTTTATTAAGTCAATAGTTTTTTTAGTTTTATATCAGCATCCAGGTTCCCATTTATTATCTGTGCTGAAAATGATACAACACTGAATCTATATTACCGGGGAGCGTTTATGGCACAAATAATGAAGTCATCTCCCCAGAGCCTTCAGAATTGAGTTTATCAATTGTGCTATCTCAGGCGGTTTACCCAAAATGTCTGAGATACCCACTGCCTGTGCCTCCTTTATATCCGCCTCATTCGAATAACCGGAAAGTATTATCACGGGCAGGGTTGGCATAGAAATCTTAAGCCGCCGTAAAACCTCAATGCCATTCATCAGAGGCATTTTCATATCCAACACTACTATATCAGGCTTTAGTTGCTCTACACTATTAATAGCATCCAGACCGTTATACGCAACGGAAACATTAAATTTTCTCAATTTTAATCTCATGGCTAAAGCATCCACAAACTCCTTTTCATCGTCAACCAACAACACCTTTGTATCTGATGGAGTTTCCAATTTCTCTCTCCTCTTACGAGTTAAATTTCAGACAGCTCTGATAATCCTATACTTACACGTTGTTGGGTATTATAGCAAATCTCTTCACATCTCAATCCTAAACTCACACCCGTGATCAATGTTTCTTGCTATAATGGCGCCTTTCATATTTTTCTCTATTATCATCTTTGCCATATACAATCCCATTCCAGTTCTTTGTGATTTATCTTTTGTAGTGAAGTATGGTTGAAACAACTTATACATTATATATTCAGGGATTTCACCACCATTATCTGAAATGGATAATATTACTCTGCCGGTAGCATTCTTATTTAACTTTATTTTGATAATTCCACTCGTTATATTTTTTTCTTCAAATTTATCCGTAGCATTTGTAAGAATATTTAAAATTACATGGGCAAATTCATTCGGATAGCCATGCATCATCAAACTCTCGTCTAGTTCTTTAACAATAGCAATACCCCTATCTTTGATGTACCCTGAGATAAGCATTTCAGCCTTGTTTATCTCATCTGCTATATTAAATTCTTTTTGTTCCTTTTCATGGATGTAAAAACTTCTAAAATTATCGATTGTCTGTGACAATTTCAAAAGTTCAGTCATAGCATTTTTAACATTTTCGGCGGCATATGCCTCATCTAATTCACCATGCAGGTATGCATCTTTTATGTCCTGAATTGAAACTCCAATTGCACACAGTGGTTGTCTCCAGTGGTGCGATATATTTACAAGTAATTCACTCATGGATACCTGCCTGGATTGTTCAAACATCAGCCTGTCCTTAGTACGGCTTTTAGCTACCTCTTCCTCAATTCTTTTTTGTAAGTTAAAGTTTACAGCCTTTATTTCATCCTCAATTTGCTTACGTTGTGTTATGTCTCTTATAAATGAAAACATTATGTTATCGCTTTTAATAAAATTAACACTTACCTCAACATCAATAACATTGCCATCCTTGCACTTTTGTTTTGTTTCAAATCTGTCTCCTCCCGTCTCTTTTATTTTTATTATGCGTCTTTTGGTTTCATCAGAAGACTCTAATGCATCTATATCATTTACTCTCATTTGTAATAACTCTTGCTGTGTATATCCTGTCATATTACAATATGCTTCATTTATTTGTATTATTTTCCCTTCTATGTCCACTATCAAGAAACCATCAGTAGATGTAGATAAAATTGTTTCGTATCGCTGTTGTAATTTTACTTTTTCTGTAATATCCCTCAAGATAATGGAAGTTCCAATAATCCGTTTACGGAAATCATATACAGGAAAAATAAATACTGATACCAAAATGTTTCTTCTGTCCACAGTATTAAAAGCTGTTTCAAAGTGTGTAATTATTTTGCCTGAAGCAATACGGGATAAAGCCTGTTTGTATTCCTTTCGCTGGTCAGATGAGAAAATATCTATTATAGGCGTTCCTATTTTCTCATCGGAAGAATAACCCAAAATCCTCTGGGCTTCATGGTTCCAGCTAATGACTATTCCCTCTTTGGACAGTACAATTATAGCATCTTCTGATGCTTCAACAATTGCATCCAGTTGAGCCTGTCTATTTCTATGCTTGAGTTGCTCTGACGCCAGCCTGTCTACACGAATCACAATTTCTTCATTAGAAAAGGGTTTAACTATGTAATCTTTGACCCCTGTCTTTAGCATTAGTAGCCGCAAATTGTCGTCGAGTTTGGCAGTAAGTAATAAAATGGGGATATCAGCTGTATCAGGATGTCCACGCAACTCCATCACCATCTTGTCTCCGCTCATCCTGGGCATCATAATATCAGAGAGTATTAAATCAGGTTGGAGTTCTTGAGCCTTAAGTAAACCATCCTTCCCATTGAAAGCAGTGGCAATATGATAATGCCCTGAAAGCAATGATACAAGGTATTTGCTCATATCCGGATTGTCCTCAACCACAAGAATTAATGGTGCATCAGGTCTGTTGGAAACCATCGAAATCTGGTTTTTAGATTGTTCTCCGGCCATCCGTAGCTCCTCTATTGCTTGTGTGCTGATTTCCTTATCTAACATGGTGGGTTTTGAGATGATAGCCGTTCCTTCCGGAGCTTTCAGAGGAAGTCTGATGACAAACAATGCTCCTCCGCCCGAAGATTCACCAACTGCAACCGTACCCCCATGTAATTCTGTAAATTCTTTAACAATGGCTAAACCCAGACCAGTACCTCCCTGGGTGCGTGTAGCATCACCATCTATTTGACGAAACCTCTCAAAAATTATTTCGCGCATATCCGTTGCAATGCCTATACCGTTGTCCTCTATACTTAACACTGCCTGATTGTCAACTACTTTTACAACGAGTTGGATTTCACCCCCATCCGGAGTAAATTTGAAGGCATTGGAGAGCAAATTCAGCAAAATGCGCTGTACCTTCTCTGCGTCTGCATGGGCAAAAATCGTTTCAGGAACTTGTGTAGAAAAACTGATGTTCCGGCTCTGGGCTAATACCTCAAATTGTGAAGCTATCACCCTTGCCAAATGTGCAAGGTCTGTCTCAGAGTACTGAAGAATCATCTTTTGTGCTTCTAACTTGGCGACGTCAAGTAAATCACTAACATGGCGATAAAGAAAACGGGCGTTACGCTCCACGACTTCTAATCTTTGTCTTAAATTTTCAGGTAATTCATTATTTTCAGCAATAGCATGGATAGGACCGAGGATTAACGTAAGCGGAGTCCGTAATTCATGGCTTACATTGGCAAAAAAATTAGACTTGAGTTTATCAAGTTCACGAGTCTGCTCGTAAAGCTTCATGATTTCGTCTTTGGCGGATCTAGTTTCTACAAGGGCCTCTTCCAACATTCGGTTAGCTTTATTCAACCGTCGCTGTGAATCGCTAAACAGATATCCCATAATCAAAAATAATCCTATTGAGTAAAGGTTTTCTTTGTTTTCAATACGCCATGATAACTGAGGGGAGATGAAAAAAAACCAGACCATTGCGGTGGAAAGAAAAGTACTGGCAAGCCCGCCCCACAAACCACCTATACGGGCGCTGAAAAAAACAGATGGGAAAAAAAGAAACCATACAAAAGGCTTGATAAACGGCCATAAAGACCACTGTATTACAAGGGCTAAAAATGGAATCAAACAGGAAAGCAATATTCTCGTAGAATTAGTTATTTTCATGTTATATTCCCTTTCCCATGTCAGATTAATTGGCGGAATGCAGCTTATACCAAGTTGCATTCATTCAATTAACTTCGTTGGCTTCGTCGAAAGCTCCTCACCGTACTCTCCCCTAAAAAGGGGATTCCCCTGTAAGTGGAGGTCGCTTTCTCCTTGCCGCCTCGTTATGCTTCTGACTGCAACTCGGTATTAATCTCTCACGCTACATCCTGTTTAAATAATTTTGGAATTCGTGTTCAAAGTTATCACTAAATAAACCGGCGCCGAGTTTTTCCTCAATCTCTCCGATTTGGTAGAATTTCACTGCTTCGATTTCCTCAGCGTTAAACGCTATCTGTCCGTCATAAGTAAGGCAGTAGGAATAAGCTAGTCTGATTCATATGCGTTTAAATGAATGTATTTATAGAGAAACACTGGAGCTTCTTTTATACCCAGCCTGAAATATTCCACCAAAAAATTACCTCCGGCAGATTTTAATATTAAAAAAGTACATCTGTAATTCTATCACTAAGTGATAAAACTTTTCAATCATTTTTCTAAGAAACTCCCAAAGTGTGTGTTTAAATCGAACATTCATAATAATGTGGTTAACGCCTCCATGGAATCAGACGCAGACTTGGTAATAATAGGCTCACACGGTAGAACCGGTATAGAGAAACTCCTAATGGGAAGTGTGGCGGAACGCGTTGTAGCACTTGCCCCTTGTTCGGTTCTTGTTGTTAAAACAGCTATGTAGTAATACAACACATTCAGAGGAGAGAGCAAATGTTGCAACGGTAAAAAAAGTTTAAAAAAAATATGACATGTGGATGACGGCAGTGTGACTTCATAAAAAACTCAGCAGTCTTTACATGAGTGGATATAATTAAATCAGTGACTTAAGTTCACTCATATAAAGCAGTAGAAAGAATTTCGTGGGGCCTTCCATTCGGTTTTTTTGATAGAGTAGAAATTTGTAAAAAAAAATATTGAAAAAACAGGCTTTTTTGTTTATACTAATCGAACCTGTAGAACCGGGTAAAAAACAGGCTTTAGTAACTGTTTTTTTTGGTTTAGATATTTTTTTAGGTTAATGATTGTTTTAGGGGAACAAAATCCTAAAAAAACCTAAAAAAAATATATTACTGGATAAAACGTTTAGTATATTTACACAATATAAGTAATCAATAAGGAGGCCAATGTAGATGCCGGATTTGAGAAAGTATTTGTTGGTAACTATGGTGATTTTAGTAGTGCTAAGTGTATGTAACGGCGTGTTTGCATCGTCAGGAGTAGAGGAGCCGGTGAAACAGGCTGCAAATGTACCATGGTGGGTGTGGCCGCTTTCCCTTTTTGTATTAACCTTTGTACTAGGCATTGTAGCAGTGCTTGGCGGTGTTGGAGGTGGAGTGCTTTTCGTTCCGATAGTGGGAGGTTTTTTCCCATTTCATCTTGACTTTGTAAGAGGGTCAGGATTATTGGTGGCTTTAGCGGGAGCATTGGCGGCAGGCCCTGGGCTTCTGAAAAAAGGTATGGCTGATTTACGTCTTGCGCTTCCGGTAGGGCTAATCGCCTCAACCTGTGCTGTAGTCGGCGCTATGATTGGTCTTGCTCTGCCCACTAATGTTGTTCAGATATCTCTTGGCGTAACAATACTTGGTATAGTAATCATTATTATGAAGGCTAAGAAGTCGGAGTTCCCTGAAGTTAAAGAAGCCGACCCACTTTCCACAGCACTTAGAATAACCGGCGTATATCATGAGGTATCTACAGGACAACAGATTAACTGGAAAATCCACAGAACTCTTAAGGGATTCTTCCTATTTATAATAATAGGAGTAATGGCCGGCATGTTTGGCCTTGGCGCAGGGTGGGCAAATGTGCCGACTTTGAATCTTCTTATGGGAGCGCCTCTTAAAGTGGCCGTTTCATCATCTAAATTTTTACTTTCCATAACTGATACGTCTGCCGCCTGGATATACATAAATAACGGCGCAGTGTTGCCTATGATAGTGGTACCATCAATTATAGGTATAATGCTGGGCTCAATGGTAGGTGTTAAGATATTGGCAAAGACCAAACCGTCCGCCGTCAGATATGTTGTTATCACGATGCTTCTTTTTGCGGGTTTAAGGGCGCTTTTAAAAGGCCTTGGCATATGGAATTAATCTTTTAATAAAGGAGAGCTACGTTATGGGAAAAGAAATACATGCAACGGAAGAGCAGCTGCGATACGCAAAACTACTTGACATAGGAATGAAACTTGGAATGCTGATGCTGATAGTGTCTTTTGCACTTTATTTAACCGGGGTACTTAAGCCGGAGGTACCGGTGGATGAGCTGCCTAAGCTCTGGGGACTCTCTGTACATAAATACCTTGAGGTGAAGGGGTTGCACGGCGGATGGTCATGGCTTTACCTGCTTAATAAGGGGGATTTTCTAAACTTTATAGGTATTGCTTTTCTTGGTGCTGTAACAATTATTTGTTTTCTTGCCATAATCCCCATTTTGTTTAGAAAGAAAGACACCGCATATGGCATTATAGCCTTGGTAGAGGTGATAGTGTTAGTTTTAGCGGCATCAGGGCTGTTAAAGACAGGAGGCCACTAACATGGAAAGTGACAAGTACAGAATGCACTTGATGGGGGACTTAAAGTCCATCATTTTGGCAACCGATGGTTCAGATTACAGTAAAGGCGCCATAGCCGAGGCAATTAGTTTTGCACGTGCATGTCAGACAAGACTGACAGTACTGAGGGTTTTTGAGTTTAACCCTGAGTTGGAAACAGAAGGCATGAAGTATGTTGAGAAGATGGAAGAGGAAGCCGGCAGACACTTTGAGGCTGTCAGGGATTTAGCCGCAGAGGAAAACGTTGAGTGCGATATAGTGGTAAGGAGGTCAGTTCAGCCCTATGAGTCTATAATAGATGAGGCAAAGAAGAGAAAAGCTGACGTCATAATAATGGGAAGGCGCGGCAGGACCGGCCTTAAACTGATGATTATGGGGAGTCAGACGGCTAAAACCATAGCCTACTCTCCGTGCAAGGTTCTTGTAGTACCCAAAGATACAGAGATAAAAGGTGAGAACATTATGCTTGCCACAGACGGTTCAAAATACAGCATAGCTGCTGAAAGTGAGGCCATCAACATGGCGGCCAGTTGTCCGTTTGTGAAACATTTTCTGGCAGTTGCAGTTGCAAAAAACAAAGAGGGATTGCATGATGTCGAGAAAAATCTGGACAGAGTAAAAGAAAATGCTGCCAAACGAGGTATTGCCGTTGAAACACTTATTCTTACCGGCGAACCATATAAGGCTATTGTGAACGCTTCAATGGAGTCAGGCGCTGATTTGGTTATCATGGGTTCACATGGTAGAACCGGCCTTGACAGGCTGCTTATGGGCAGTGTTGCCGAACGGGTTGTATCACTTGCACAGTGCTCTGTGCTTATCTCTAAAGTGTAGTGCTAAGGGGGAAGATGCCACCCGCTACAGAGCGGGTATCTTCCCCCTACCCACTGATACCAATTTGCATTCAATCGTCTAACTTCGTTGGCTTGGTCAAAAGCTCCCAGCCACCTCGTTACTCTTTTGACTGCTACCCTGTATTAGTGCTCTCCGGTATATTTCTTAATGATTTGAATCAATTCTGCAGCTCTGATAGGTTTTGTTATGTAGTCGTCCATTCCTGCCTCTATGCAACGCTCCCTGTCTCCTTTTAACGCATGTGCAGTCATTGCAATAATTGGAATTTTGCGGGTGGTTTCCGAGGCCCTTATTATTTTTGTCGCCTCAAAGCCATCCATCACCGGCATTTGCACGTCCATCAAAATCAAATCAAACATTACCTCTGAAGCAAGTTCAACAGCCTTTTGTCCGTCCACTGCCTCAGTTATAATAAACCCATTTTTTTTCAATATTCCTTTGGCTACCACCCGGTTTGTCTGATTATCCTCAACCAACAGGATTCGCAAAGAGGAATCCACAGCTTCAATAGACGCCGGTAAAGCTATTTGCACCTGCTCTGCCTCTGTTTTGCCCGATTGTTTAGAAGAAAGTACCCTGGTAACGGTGTTTATTATATCCTTATACTTTATCGGTTTAATTATATAGGAAGATGCCCCGGTCTCTGTGCATCTCTCCAAATCCCCCGCTCTCTGGTTTGAGTTTAACATCATAACGATTGATGACGGGATACCGGAGTCGGCTTTTATCTTCTCAGCCATTTTAAAGCCGCCTGTACCTGAGAGACGGACGTCCACAAAGATAATATCATACGGGCTGCCGGATGCCTTTGCAGCCTCCAGTTTCTTAAGTGTTTCTTCCGCCCCGATTGCCTCACTTATCTCATTACCTGAGTCAGTAAGAATGTCCTTTATTATGTTGCGGCAACTGGAATAATTACAGGCTATCAGTACCTTCATGTTATTAAAATTACTCATCACAGATGTATTTTCATCGGCGATTAGCGCAAAACATGCCGTGAAATGAAACTTGCTTCCTTTACCCTCAGTACTCTGTATCCATATCTTGCCGCCCATCAGTGTTACCAATTGTTTCGTTATAGTAAGCCCCAGACCAGTCCCTCCATATTTCCTTGTTGTTGAGCTGTCTGCCTGAGAAAAGCTCTCAAATATTTGGTTAAACTTTGAAACAGGTATTCCTATACCGGTATCGCTTACGGAAAAATGTAACATGACGGATTTATCATCAGTACTGTCGGGCTGTTTTTCAACTTCTACCAATATTTCCCCTGTTGTGGTAAATTTCATCGCATTGCCCACTAAGTTAAGAAGTATCTGCCCAAGGCGTGCCGGATCACCTTTTAATTTTAAAGGTACTCCGGGCTTTATATGGCTTGAGAGTTCCAGGCCCTTTTTGTGTGCCTGAATCGAAAGTGGTTCACACATGTTTTCCACTAACTCACGCAAGTCAAAATCGGTCTCCTCAAGCTCAAGTTTCCCGGCCTCAATTTTTGAAAGGTCCAGTATGCTGTTTATAAGACCTAAAAGAGTATTGGCTGAATTAAGCACAGTTTCGATGTATTCCCTCTGCTGCCGTTGTAGCTCTGTATCAAGAACAAGCTCAGTCAATCCAATAATGGCATTCATAGGGGTGCGGATTTCATGGCTCATGTTGGCTAAAAATTCAGTCTTGGCAATGTTTGCAGCCCTTGAAGCCTCTTTTTCTATGATTGCCTTCTCAAGGTCTCTTTTAGTGTTCTCAATTGTTAATATGTCTCTGTATGTCCTTAAGGATAAAATCATCACAATATTAAATTTGTCTATTGTCAATTCGGTTTTTTCTATGTAATCATTGATATCGTAATTAATTATAACATCATGTTTTGGAGCCTGCCCTGGTTGGCCTGTCCTTAGAATGATCCGTACATGATTGTTTTTCAGCTCTTCTCTGATGTATTTTGTAGCATAAAGTCCGGAATGGTCGTCCTCCATCACAACGTCCAAAAGAATAACCGCAGTATCAGGGTTTTCAGCAATTAGCTTTTTTGCCTCGCCTCCGGAGTAAGCGCTTAAAAATTCCAGAGACTTGCCTTCATAGACAAAATTATTCAATGCTAATCTCGTCATCGTGTGCACTTCGGGCTCATCATCTGCTATCACTACCTTCCACTTTTCAGCAGTCTCTGACAGATTGCCTAAATTCCCATCCTGATAGAAAAAACTGTCGTTATCATGGTTAAACATACTATCCTCTTGCCGCAGCAGGAAAATTAATAATAAATTCCGCTCCTTTTCCCAACATGCTTTTACACTCGATGTGTCCGCCAAGGGTCAGCGTAACTATATTATATACAATATGTAGCCCAAGCCCTGTGCCGCCTGTCCCCCGGCGTGTTGTAAAAAAAGGGTCAAATATCCTCTTTAGATTCTCCTCTGGCACACCCTTGCCGTCATCTCTGTATTGTACAATAATTTCCTGTTCAAAAGCGATTACTTCAATTGTTATTTTGCCCTTATCTCCGGGTTCATATGCATGCAAAATAGAATTCATCAGGAGGTTTGTTATTACTTGTGCAAATGCTCCCGGATAGCTGTCTGTTTCAATATCTTCTGAACATCGAATTTCAACAGTATGCGGGTGTTTCTTGAGTTTGGGCTGAAGACTCAGCAGTATCTCCTCTAAATAATCCTTTATCTTAAACTTTCGCCTCTCTTGTGTTATCTGATCTGTTGATACCATCTTGAAACTCTTAATTAAGTCGGCAGTGTGAAGAAGGTTTTTTAGTATGATGGAGCTGCCTGCTCCCATCTCAGTTATGTATTGCTCAAGTTGCAGCTTATGAAGAGATTTATCGTTGAATGCCGCCATTATATCTCCGGTAGTTTTAACAATAGATGAGGACAGTGTAATAGCAATGCCTACAGGCGTGTTTATTTCATGAGCGACCCCGGCCACCAGTTGCCCGAGAGAGGCCATCTTTTCCGCCTGCACCAGTTGAGCCTGACTCTTTTTGAGATACTCATAAGCCGCCTCTAATTCCTCAAGGTGCATATCGCGGGCCTGCTGCGTTTTTTTTAAATCTGTGAGCATATTATTAAAGGATCTTGCTAAAACTCCAATCTCATCTTTTGTATTAATGTCGGTTATCTGAGAATAATCCCCTTTGGCTACCACCTCTGTAAATGAAATAAATCTTTTTAGCGGATTGGTTATATTAGTGCTTATGTTAGTGGTTATCATCGTAAATATAACTCCGCTTATCGTTAATACAGCAATTAATATACCAAATGTGATATATTTAACCTTGTTTGCTTCCAGGTGAAACTCCTTATACGGTACAACTACCATTAATGACCAGTCGGTCTCTTCAATGGAAGTATGGGCAACAATGCTGTCAATTCCTAAGATAAAAGCCCTGCTGATCCCTTTTGGCAATGATACAGGTTTGGTGATTAAATCATGGGAACCATCATACTTTTCAATCAATTTGCCTATAATTTTATGCTTACTATCGGGATAAATGATTGCTTTTTCATTGCTAAACAATAAGATAAACCCTGTCTCTCCCACTTCTATGTCAGATAGAACATTTGTGATGTCAGAAACAGGCACGATGCCTTTTATATATCCAATAACTTTATCACCAAAAAAACTATATTTTGGTGTAATAAAAGAAATTGCCGGAATGCCAAGTTCAACATTGCTTTGCACGGTTGAGATAATAGTACTGTTGGGCGCCGTCATTATCATTTTAATATTTGAGGAATCCCTGATGTTGTTATAATCTCTGGATACTATGCCGTTTACAACTTTTACCTCCTCCACCTCAGCTCCGGCAGTATTTATATAACTTAACACTGGAAATACTTTTGAAAATCTCGCGAAATACTGCACAAGGACAGGCTCCTGATATTTCTCTGCGTAAAAATCCACTTCCCTGCCATCAAGTATCCGTTGTAAAATGGATACTTTATTGGCAATGCCGTCAAGTATCCGAAACCTCATCATGTTGGCTGTAAATTGCAGGTGTTTAGCCTCATCAACGGTAACATGGTTTGTGATAAACCAGAGGCTGCTTATCCCTATTGCAAGTCCAACAAATAAAACCATGCCAAAATGAGATATCAATATTCTGCTTTTGATTGATAAAAACATTATTCCGTCTTAGCCGGGACTGTTCCGTTTTTAATTATAATTGCCTGAGCTTCTTTAGTAAAAAGAAAATCAACGAAATCTTTTGCAAGGCCGGTAAGTTCCCCTTTCCATACAAGTCCAAAAGGCGACATTAATTTATAGCTGCCGTTTTGAACATCTCTAATTGAGGGATAAACACCATCTATTTTCAATACTGTTAAGCCTGTGTTTACTACCATAGAAATGTGCCCATAACCAATGGTGTTTTTATATCGTTTCAAAATATCAATACTTTCAGGCGTGGTATATGCTGTTTTGCCGGCTGTTTTTTTTATGTCCTTGAATCCGGGTATGCCTTGCTCCAACACATTCCTTGATGAATCATCCTCTTGTCTGTTTAATACGTATATCTGCTGCTTCTCACCGCCTAATTCCTCCCATGAGGTGATCTCGCCCGAGAATATGCCTATAATTTGCTCTGAGCTGAGATTATCAGGTTTCTTGCTATCAATATTGGCAATAAAAACGACTGGACTATATGCAAATTCCTTGTAGTTGAGGTTATACACTTTCTCCTTGTCTTTCAATTTACGTGCCGTTCTTCCCATAACGCACTTTCCATCGGCTACGGATTTGATACCACCTATAGTGCCGATAGTATCGGGTACTTCAATGTGCATACCCTGATGATTTTTTTCATATGCCTTTGCCAATATTCTCAGCAAATTCTGGCTGTCGCCCGTGCCTTCAATTACGATTTTTTCCTCAGCTGAAGCTTGATTGCTTATTCCAAAAATTATTACTAATAATAAAAATATGTGCAGCAGTGTCTGTTTCATGATTTTCTCCCTGTTAAAGTTTTATGCATCATTTAAAACTCTCTTGCTATCGGTTATACCAAGTTGCATTCAATCGTCTAACTTCGTTGGCTTCGTCAAAAGCTCCGGGGCGTACTCTCCCTTAAAGTGGAATCCCCTATAAGGGGAGGCGTCGCTTTCTCCCAGCCGCCTGTGTTTACTTCTGAATGCAACTTGGTATTATATTGTTTCATTAACAGCCCTTATATCATTACATTTTCTACGAAAAAAATGTCTTAAAAAATCCTTCCGGCATTTAAATATAAAAACAACAATTCCCTTCCGAAATAAAGGCTGATGAGTGTTCCGATAGCCAAAAACGGGCCAAAGGGAATCTTGGACTGCCAATCTCTTCCTTTTACAATAATCACGGAGATTCCATAAACTGAGCCGATAAAACTGCCGGCAAACGTCGCAAGGAGCACCGCCTTCCAGCCTAACACCGCCCCGGTCATTGCCATCATTTTAATGTCTCCTCCACCCATCGCCTCTTTTTTTAAGATTTTCTCACCCAAAAAAGCTATCGTATAAAAGATGCCAAAGCCAACACCCAGCCCGATTAACGAGTTCACAAATCCAAGCCTCAGCGCTGGGTTAAAGACATCGGGCAGTATGAAGGAAGCCGCTATGACTCCTGCTATTGCCCCCGGGATTGTTATAACATCGGGAATTATCATGTGGTCAAAGTCTATAAATATTATTATTATTAAGGCCGATAAAAATGCCATGTAAAAAATGCTATGAGGAGTTGCTTGGAATTTATACAAAGTAAACACATACAACAGAGCATTTAAAAGCTCGATTAACGGGTATCTGAGTGAGATGCTCTCCTTACAATTCCGGCACTTTCCCCAAAGTATAATGTAACTCAGGACGGGGATGTTATCCCACGGCCTGATAAAAGAGTGACAGTGCGGACATGATGACAGCGGGCTTACTATAGATTTTTCAATGGGAAGTCTGTAGATGCAGACATTTAAAAAGGAGCCGATAACCAGCCCAAAACTAAACGCCAATATATAATAAAACACTACCCCTCCGGTGTGCTTACTGTTGAGGCCTGCTTTTTAAGTTCCTCTATCTTGCCGTCAAGCTCGGTAACAGAGCGCAGATTTTTTGATATTTCAGGATGGGTATAAACGTCAACCGGCGATAAGTGGCTTAATTCATGCACCTTTTGCCCGATTTCAGCATACAGTGCGGTCTTTGATTTTTCAAGGTCGTTGATTTTATTCAGAAGCTTAAATAATACAATCTCAGTCTTTAATCTATCGGAAATAAACGCTGAGGCCCACTTAAGCCTATCCACACCGTTTTGAAAGTCATCTTTAAGCTCACTCCACAAAAAACTCCCCCCCACTACACTTTCCGCTGTAAATATTAGTTGCTATGTTTTTGCTCTAACAAAATATCGTCAAAGTCTTTATCGGTTCCGTCCTGCCGTATCTTGGAGTACCTTGATTCACTTATAATGTCTATATCCCATCCGGTAAGTTTCATTGCAAGCTTTACGTTTTGCCCCTTTTTCCCGATAGCAAGGGACAGCTGTAAATCATCGACAACGACCATGGCGGTTTTGTCCTCTTCGTTAATGCCGATTTTGTCCACCTCGGCAGGGGTCAGCGCCTTGGCTATATAGACTCTGATGTCATTGGTCCAGTGGATTATATCTATACGTTCTCCCCGCAGCTCCCTTACAATGGCCTGCACACGGGTTCCTTTCATCCCAACACAAGCTCCCACCGGGTCTATAGAGTGGTCATTAGAAAATACGGCTAATTTTGTTCTCTCTCCGGGCTCCCTGACAAGGTCTTTTATAACAACAATGCCGTCATTAATTTCCGGAACCTCCATCTTAAAAAGCTCTGCTACAAAACTAGCAGAGGTACGGGAGAGTATTATCTGCGGCCCCTTTGAGGATGGGTTTACTGAGGCTATATAGGCCCTTATCGTATCCCCCGACTTAAGATATTCCCGCGGCAGAGTATCCCTTACCGGCAGCACAGCCTCCGCCTTCCCAATATTTATAAAATACATACCCTTTTCTTTTCTCTGCACTACGCCTGAGACCACAGTGTGCACCTTGCCTATAAACTTATCATAAATAACGTCTCTTTCCGCTTCCCGCACCTTTTGCATTATCACCTGTTTGGCTGCCTGGGCGGCTATACGTCCAAAGTCCTTTATATCAAGGGGGTCAGCTATCTGGTCTCCCACCTTTGCGTTTTTATTTAATATCAGTGCATCCTCAAGCGATATTTCCATATCGTTATCCGCAACCTTTTTTACTACAGTTTTTGTTTTAAACACACTAAGCTCATAACTCTCAGGGCTTATCGTAAGTCCAATATTTTCATTCCTTATGAACTTCCTCTTTACAGCAGTAAGCATAGCCGACTCTATCGTGGCTCTTAAATGGTCTTTCGATATCCCTTTTTCATTGCTTATCTGTTCTATTACGTATCTGATTTCTTTGCTCATCTTATCTCTATCTCCACTTTGGCTCTTGATACGTTGTCAATAGGGATTTCCACCAGTTTCTTCCCATCCGAAAGGGTTATTGAATTCTCCTCAACGCTTTGAAGACGTCCCCTGAAAAAATTCCCGTTAGCTATCTTTTCCGCTGTCACCACATTAAGAAGATTTCCTATGTTTTTTATAAAATCCTTTTTACCCTTTAGCAGCCTGTCTATACCGGGAGATGTCACCTCCAATGTATATGAGTTAGGAAACATATCCTCAACATCCAAAATCACAGCCACTTCACGGCTGACCCTCTCACAGTCATCCAGAGTGATTCCCCCCTCCTTATCCAACGTCAATCTCAAAAGCGTACGTCTTCCCTGCCCCTTCACATCAATCCCCGCAACCTCCACGTTGCTTCTCTTTGCTACCTCCTCAACGAGGTTTCTTATTTTCTTTAGTGTTTCCATAACACAAAATAAAAAAGTGGGTTAAGCCCACTTGTTAAGTTAGATAAACAGCCCAAACCATATGTCTGCCCGCTAACTTCTACAATAGCACTTTTAATTTAAAAAAGTCAAATGTATTTTACTGGAATTAATAAAGCTCTCTGTGGTACAATTAACAGAGGTGCACAAAGCGGGGGTAGAGAAAAGGCATTGGAAGAGATAAAAATAAATGAACACAGAAACATAGCCGGATATACGGATGCTCTTACGGGTATGGAGTTTGTGTTTGTAGAGGGCGGATTGTTTCAAATGGGGGATACGTTCGGGGACGGATTTAAAAATGAAAAACCCCTACATGAGGTTCGTGTAGATGATTTCTATATAGGTATTTACCCCGTGACTCAGGGGCAATGGATAAGTATAATGGAAGACAACCCCTCTGAGTTTAAAGTTAGCAATAATCACCCCGTGGAACGGGTAAGTATGCACGATGTTGTGGAGTTTATAAGGATATTAAATGACAGGACAGGGGCGAGGTATCGTTTACCGACTGAGGCTCAGTGGGAATACGCCTGCAGAAGCGGAGGCAAAAGAGAGAAGTACTCAGGGGGCAATACCGCCGACAAGTATGCATGGTATGGCAGCAATTCAGGCAACGGAACATCTGCCGTAGGCCGTAAAAAATCAAACGGACTGGGAATATACGATATGAGCGGCAACGTGTGGGAGTGGGTTTCAGATGTGTATGACGATGACGCCTACAGTAAGCATTCCTGTAATAATCCTCTGCATGTAGGGCACAACGGTAGTTTTGTTATCAGGGGAGGCAGCTGGAGCAGTGTTATAGAGTATGTACGTTGCTCCAACAGGCAGGATGCCGACGCAGGGCGCATCCTCAACTGTCTGGGGTTCCGCCTTGTTATGGATAAGTAATTATTTTACATATTTATGTTATACTAAACTTGTTGAGACAAAGTGCCGATGTATCAGGTAGTGATTAAAAAAGCAGTATGAACGAAAAAGGTTAAAAGAAGGTACTATGGGACTATTTAATGTATTTTCCGGCAAAAGTGAAAGCCCTAAAAGTATTCCTCAAAAACAGGATGTAAAAGAAAAACCTATAAATAACCGCCGCAGTATAAGATATGTAATAGAGGAAATCTCTGCCGGGCAGCCAGGGACTTTGGTTGAAATAAGCAGAGGCGGTTGCAGGTTGAAAAAGACCTCACCTGAGCCTATTGATGATCTTGCACCTAATATTAAGATAGCAGGTAAGGAGTATCGGACCAGGTTGGTATGGCAGGACGACAAGTATGCAGGGCTTGAAATCCAGGGTGGCTTTGATGCTCAGGAATTTATAGTAAAGAACTTGAAAAGGGTCAGAGATATAACCATCAGACCGCTGAGAAGACTTTCAGAGGACGCTATAAAGGGTTTTTTGGAAAAGGACTTGTTCAGCATTATGATAAACCTTATGGCGGAACTTGAGGCTCCACACTGTGATATTGAACGCCTTAAGCTATTTGTTTGCAAACTTCCCGGACTAAAAGAAGCCGTTGCTGAAAAAGCCGGTATTATCAGAAAAGAAGAGGAAATAGTAACTCTCAAAGACGTTGATTACGCTGTAAAAAGAGTAGGAACAGATACAGTAAAAAAAGTAGCTCTTGAATATATAAAAAGGAAATCCTCTGAAATCGAGGTGCCGGCGTGGGGAGCAGAGTTCTTCAGCTCTTATAAAATTCTGAAAACTGTGTTTTTTTCTAAACTTGCCCCATTTTTTGGGTACAAGGACAATCAGAACCTTGCCGAGACAATTTTAAATCTTGAGACTAAAGGGATAGATATTTTTCTTCAGAAAGTCAATCCAAACTTCAGGAGATTTTACAATTCACCCGCCAAAATATACTCTGAGATGACAAGGTTTTTTGAAAAAATTAACTTTGGAAAAGATTTAATACAGGTAAACAAAATTTATATAACCTCAGTAAGAAGACCCACAGCAGGTCTTTACGACGGCTATGTACTTGCACACCTTGCACGATACCCCCATATTACTATTGACAAGGAGATGAAACTTTCATTAAATAAAATGGTTCTGAGCTTTTCTTTGATTTATACCCTGGCGATGCTTGCCACCGAGGCAATTATTGAAAAAGACAAGTATTCCAGCTCGGTTTTAGTAAACAGGCTTAAACGCACAGGAATGGATGAAAATAAATTGCTGCTCTTTATGGACAATATTGTAAATGAAACAAACAGAATAATGAATGATATAGGAAAAAGTGGTAACGTAAAAGGAATCAGCATAGTCGGCTCACCTATAAGGGTAAGAGAATTTCTGGCAAAGGAACCACATACTGAGAGGTTTCTTAACTCTTTTAACGAGTTCAGAAACACTAAGCGCCTTGTTATTAAATACGAGGATGACACTTACACACATTATATATTAGGAAGAATCATGGACTCTGAGGAGTTTGGCCTTAGCACAAAGTTAATTTGTGTAATACCATGTGAAAACCTCACACTGGAGGACTTCAGTGCCGAGCAGTTTTCCTATTTTAACGTTGTTGTGTTTAAACACATAGATCAACTGCCTAATTCCCTCCTGAGGGCTTTTATTAAAATGTGGAACACCTTTGAGGGAAGTATCATCTTAACTTTAAGCTCCTACAGCATGATAGACTACAACAACAGAGACCTCCATACCCTTTTAAGAAAATACATTACAGACTTTCCCTCTTATTTTGCCGATCAAAAGATTTACCTCAAAATGGTCGAACATGCTACCGGCTATGTAAGAAATTACACAGAAACCAGTAATTTGGATAGTTCTCTATATACAAACAATGTCATAACAATGGACCACATAAGGGGAAGCGCTCTTTTGCACACAGCCCCTGAACCGGATATGGAGGAAGGCGAGGAAGACAAGCGGGAAGTCAAACACAAGGCCTACAAAAATCTTGGACAGTAGGCTAATACCAAGTTGCAGTCAGTCGGAAGTAAACACAAGCGGCAAGTAGAAAGCGACGCCTGCATTTACTTTTGAATTAGAATTGGAATTACAGATACCGGGTCATTTCTTTTCTTTGCAGGAACTCACAAACACGTTGTTAACTATGTTTGCTATGCTTTCGGCATTAGTCTTAAAAATATCAAAAGATACTATCATTGATTGTTTCCACGTGTCTATTATAATTGCATTGATTTTCCCTATCTCATTAAGCAAAATCTCACGGATTCTAAGCATGGCCGACATGTTCTCAGCAATAAGACTGATGTAACCCGGCTTGACCTCAGTCATAACGTAAGAGTCCGAACATAGCGGCACACTAACAGTAATATCTGCGGTCTGCGCTGAGGAGGCCTCAACAGTGGCACTATGCCGCTTATGCGCCGCCATTGCCTTATGCGCCGCCTCGGGCTGTTCTTTAACAGAGGGTTCCGTTGAAACATCCGGTGTTTCACTTACTACTCTTGTGTTGGTTGGAACTGCCGGCTTAAGGGCGCTTAACCGTTCCATTACATGCTTTTTGTTAGCCATTTAGTATCTCCTCAATGAGTTGCTGAAAGTCCTTTGCGACATTGCTTCCAGGGTTGTAATCAATAACGCTCTTATGTTGTATTTGCGAGCGCACTACGTCAATACTTAATCGTATAGTGGTTTTAAAGAGTTTATCGGGAAAGCTTTCCTTCAGTGTGTCAAAAACCTGCGCAGACAAAGACGTTCTTCTGTCATACTTACAGGCAAGAACTCCCAATATGGAGAGTTTTGGATTTACTATTTTTTTGGCAAGCTCTATTTCCTCAAGCAGTTGCTTAAGGCCAAGGAGTGAAAAGTATCCGACATCCACAGGGATGATAATATGCTCGGACATAGCCAGTGCGTTTTTAGTGAAAGCGTTGATGCTGGGCGGGCAATCCAGGATTATGTAATCATAGTCTTTGGTAATAGGTGCAAGAGCTTTCTTTAAAACATCATAAGATTTACCATTTACCAGGGTTTCCTCGATATCTTTCAGAGCATTATTGGATGGTATGATTTCAAGAGAGCTCACGGTTGCCATAAAATCCCGCGGATTTCCGCCCTCAGCCATCAGGTCTTTGATGGTTTTACCTCCGCCCTCTACTATAAGCCCAAGGGATGCCGAGGCATTTCCCTGAGCATCCATATCAACAAGCAGGGTTTTCTTCCCTCTCTTGTTTAACCCTGATGCCAGATTCACAGAAACAGTAGTCTTACCGACTCCACCCTTTTGGTTTGTTATCGCTATTGTTTTACCCATAAGCTTTTTGCCTCACTGTTTTTTCAGAGTATTTAATCATACATCCGAGTCACGGGAAAAAGCAATATTCTAAAAAAAATTTGATTTTTTCCCGCTAAAAATATAAACTAAAAATAAAACTGTACAAAGGAAGAGGACCAAATAAAATGAAGCGAATAATGGTGACAGGCGGTGCCGGTTTTCTGGGCTCGCATCTGTGTGAGAGGCTGCTTAACGAGGGTAACGAAATCATATGTGTGGATAACTTTTATACAGGCAGAAAAGAAAATATAGTTCATCTTATGGATAACCATTTTTTTGAGGTTCTCCGTCACGATGTCTGTTTTCCGGTCTATGTTGAGGTGGACCAGATATATAACCTTGCCTGTCCCGCCTCCCCGGTACACTACCAGTTCGACCCGGTTCAAACAACTAAGACCTCAGTCCACGGCGCTATAAACATGCTGGGACTGGCAAAACGCCTTAAAATAAAAATCCTTCAGGCATCAACATCCGAGGTTTACGGCGACCCCAATACCCACCCTCAACCGGAGTCCTACTGGGGAAATGTTAATCCCATTGGAATACGAGCCTGTTACGACGAGGGCAAGCGCTGTGCCGAAACTCTGTTTTTTGACTACAACAGACAACATAAGCTGAGAATTAAGGTTGCACGGATATTTAATACCTATGGCCCTAAGATGCTCCAAAATGACGGTCGCGTAGTTAGTAATTTTATCGTACAAGCCCTCAAAGGCGACGATATTACCGTATATGGCGAGGGAAACCAGACAAGAAGTTTCTGCTATGTTGATGACCTGGTTGACGGTCTGGTCAGACTTATGAACTCACCCGATGACTTCACAGGCCCGGTTAATCTTGGCAATCCCGGCGAGTTTACAATCCTTGAACTTGCCGAAAAAATCATTCAGCTTACCGATTCTAAATCCAAAATAGTCTATAACCCGCTGCCACCCGATGACCCCACACAACGGCAACCGGATATTACTATTGCTAAAGAAGTACTAAACTGGGAGCCTAAAATAGCGCTTGAAGAGGGGCTTGTTAAGACTATCGCCTTTTTTGAATCTCTGTTGGGAAAATAAATACAACGGGTTGCCTTTCTAAAGACATTTTGTTTTACTAATGTCCATCGGTTATCTTGTAAGAAAAAGCGCCTCCTTCAGGGCATAAACAAGTGATCTCAGCTCATCACCTGTGTGAAGGGCCGTTACCGATATTCTTAAACGTGGAATCTTAACGGTTTTTGGTCTTATTGCAGGAACTCTGAAGCCTTTTTCCAGCAGATACTCGGATGCTTTTAAAGTCTCTGCCACCGTGCTAAAATAAATCGGCACAATGGCGCTGTCCTGGAAATAGACGGTAATTCCAATGTCTAACAGACAACTTTTTAGAAGTCTTACATTTTCAGCCAGGCGATTTACAATATCAGGATTTTGCATTATAAACTCAACAGATGCAATTGAAGCAGCAGCAACATAAGCAGGCAGGGCGGTGGAAAATATAAAACCTCTCGCCGTATTGATAAGATAGCTGGTTAATACCTTTGCTCCGGCGATAAAGCCACCTATTGAACCCAGTGCTTTTGAGTATGTGCCCATCTGAATTATATGAGACTCCGGCTCCACCCCAAAATGAGCAAGAGCCCCCCTTCCCTTCCCTATTACGCCTGTACCATGAGCATCATCGATGTAAAGCAATGCATTATGAGCCTTGCACAGCTCGTTTATGCTTTTAATTGGGGCAACATCGCCATCCATGCTAAAAACCGATTCAGTAATAACAATCTTAAAAGGATTCTTGTCTGCTTGCATCAACTCCGACAGGTGGTCAATATCGTTATGGTGATAAATATGCTTAGGGCTGCCGCTTAGGCGTATGCCGTCAATTATGCTTGCGTGGTTTAGTTCGTCACTAAATATTGATGTGTTCTTACCGGCAAGGGCAGGTATAGCTGTTACATTGGCAACATATCCGGATGAGAAAGTTAAGGCGGATTCGGTTTGCTTAAGGGCGGCTGTTTGTGCTTCCAGCTCAGCATGCAAGAGCGTACCACCGTGAAGGAGCCTTGAGGCGCCCCCGCCGGTGCCATAAGTTTCTATGTATTTCTGAGTACGTTTTATAATTTCAGGGTTACATGACAGGCCCAGGTAGTCGTTGGAACTAAAATTAATAAGGCTTCCGCCTTTAAGCGAAATGGTTCCACCCTGCCCGCTTTCCTTGTCAATAATGCTTCTATAGAGGTTTTCACTCTTAAGCGCCGCTAAATGTTGTTCATATCTTCTTAAAGGCATCTGCTGTGATTTTATCAAATCGGGATGATTAATACCAAGTTGCAGTCAAAAGAGTAACGAGGCTGCAAGGAGAAAGCGACGCCTGCGTTATACTTTTTAATTAGAATTGGAATTAGACGATTGAATGCAACTTGGTATAAGTTTAGTAACCAACAGCAGCAATACAACACATGCAAAGTACCAGCTGCCGGAGGACTTTTATGTGTGGCGCCTAACACTAGAGCGTAACACTTTCCTCTGTCATTTATGGCGGGACTCCAGCTTGCCCACAGGGGCTGTGTCCCACCAAAATTATCTTCTCATCTCCCTTAAATTACTTTTATCAGGGTTATATCAAAATTAAGCTCTTTGCCGGCCAACGGATGGTTTCCATCCAAAGTGATGGAATTCCCGCTAATTTCTGCAACAGTTACATTTGCGGCTGAACCATCATTAGAGCGTACCTGCAGCACCATGCCGGGATAGGGGGTTATAGCGGGCGGCACCTGGGTCTTTTCCACAACAAGCACCATATCATCTCTGTAGGGGCCATAGCCGTCTTCCGGTGAAATCTTAACCGTTTTAGTATCTCCCTCACTCATTCCTAAAACACCGTTTTCAAAACCGGCTATCAACATCCCTTCCCCCATCGTAAACTCAAGGGGTTCCCTCTCTAAAGAGCTGTCAAATACACTACCGTCACTTAAATACCCTTTATAGTGGACACGCACTTTATCACCTATTTTAGCCTGCGCCATTTTTATCTCCTTTTAAATGAAAAAACATCCCCTCACAGGATGCCAAATAGTTATTAATAAAACCGAAAAAAAACAGGTAAACACTAAAAGAGCAATTAAACTTTAAGATTTTGTTTCTGCACTTACCTTCTTCTTCAGTTGAGCCCTTTCATATACCTCTTTGAAATTAAAGGTACCACTAATAGCCGTAACGGGACATTTCGCCGTACATATGCCGCAACCTATACATTTTGTCTGGTCAATAGTATGTTTTTTCTTCAACTCTCCATATGCTGCATTAACCGGACACACTTTCATACACATATTACAGCCTATACACATACTCTCCGTTATAAATGCCTTCGGTCTTGAGGGCAGAAGATCAACAATTGCCTTTGTCGGACATTTTGTTACACAGAGGCCGCATACTCTGCACTTATCTATATTTATGCGGGAAAGATTGTCTTTTACCTCCGCTGCATTGAACGGACAGACCTTTTCACACATGCCGCAAGCAATACAACCAACCTGACAGGACTTTCTCGTATCTGTGCCTCTGTCTTTGCAGTGACACGCAACAACAACACCCTTACTTGCCGGTAATATCTCTATCACTTTCTTTGGACACACCTGAGCACACTTCCCGCAACCGGTACACTTCACAATGTCCACAACGGGAAGAGCCTCTCCCCCCATATGTATTGCATCAAAGGGGCAAACTGTTGTACAGGTGCCGTAGCCAAGGCAGCCGTAAGTGCAGGCCTTATCACCGCCACCGGCTAACACCGCCGCAGCGCAGTCTTTTACTCCCTCATATTTAAACCTCTTTACGGCCTTATTTGCCCCACCCTGACACATTACCCTTGAGTACTTAGGCTCCGTCACCTCAGCCTTTTTACCGGTTATCATAGCAACCAGTTCAGCCACATGTGCGCCCCCTGGAGTGCAAAGCGTTGAGGGCACCTCAGGACGCTCTACAACAGCCTCAGCATACTGCTGACAACCCGCAAACCCACACCCGCCACACTGCGCACCAGCTAAAATATCCCGTACCTGTTCCACTTTAGGATCCAGCTTTACAGAAAACTTCTTTGCCGCAAAGGCTAATCCAAAACCAAAGATTACCCCTATTCCGGCTACAAATATAACTGTAAATTTAATAGTGGCTGCAACATCAATGCTCTCCTTCGCATCAACTCCGCCGCCCACTCCCGCTAACGGGATTGGAAAGTGGTCTATGAAATTCCCAATTCCCAAATCACTGAGAAGCCGGAAAAATTCCGATATCAGAGTCGCTATATGTATCAGAATATCTGCCATTTTATTGTGTTATTATCCCGGAAAATCCTAAAAATGCCAAAGCTATCAGCCCTGTTGTCACAAACGCTATCGGAAGTCCCTGAAAAGGCTTCGGAACATCCGCCAGCTCCAGTTTTTCTCTTATGCTTGCCATAATTATAAGCGCCAAGGCAAAACCAAGTCCTGAGCCAAGCCCAAGCGTTATAGATTCAATAAAGCTGTATTTGTCCCCGGCATTTATTAAAGGTACAGCAAGAATTATACAGTTTGTTGAAATTAACGCAAGATAAACCCCTAACTTATAGTAAAGCCCCGGACTGACCTTTCTCATAATTGTATCTGAGGCCTGCACAAAGGAGGCTATGATACCGATGAATATAACTATCTTTAAAAATGTCAGATCAAGCGGTACCATTATGTAGTTAAAAACAAGCCAGCTAAGCGCAGCCGAGACCATCATAACCGATGTAAATGTTATACTCATCCCCACCGACGTCTCTACCCTCTTTGTTACTCCAAAAAATATACAGAGGCCCAAAAAACGGGTAAATACAAAGTTATTAATCAACGCTGAGGCAATAAATATTTCAAATAATTTCAGGAATTCTTTTTCCACTACCACACCCTCCATGCTAAAACCACATTATAGTCCTTCCCGGTCTTATTCATGAATTCTTCCGTCTCATATCCGCCTGTAGCAATCATCTTAATGTCCACCTGCGCCACCTGCTCCCTTGCCGCCATAAAACCTTATATCTATCCAGTTAAAAAATCCCATCAACAGGCCGGTTGCGATAAAGCCGCCGGTAGGTAAAAGCATTATCAAAAGCGGCCTTGCATGAATTATCTCCATTCCCCAAAGTGTTCCCTTGCCCAAAAATTCTCTAAAGAAACTTATACAAATCAACGCTACCATAAAGCCAACTCCACTGCCTATACCATCAAAAAACGACGGAACAAATTTACTCTTACTGGCAAACACCTCCGCCCTCGTAAGAATTGAGGCAAATGCCACTATCAACTGAATGTATAACCCCATCTGCTTGTAAGCATCCCGGGCAAAAGCCGCCATAGAAAGGTCTGCCACAGTGACCCACCCCGATATTATCAACATGAAAATCGGTATTCTTATTTTAGGATGAATAAAAGCCCTGATTGCCGATACCGTTATATTAACCATCACAGTAACAAACACGACCGCTATGCCCATAAGCGTACCGGTTTTCAAACCCGTTGTGACCGCTATTGCCGGACACAGGCTTATAGCAAGCCTGAATATGGCATTCTCTTTGAAAATGCCTATTAAAACAAGGCTCCAGTAATTAGTGCTCTTTTGCCGGGCTTGCATTTCCATGACTACCGTCTCCTTTCAGTGCTCCCTGTAAAAACTCCAGGCCTTTCTTCACACCATCCTCTGTTACCGCCCTTGAGGATATGGTTGCACCGGTTATCGCCTGCACATACTCTTTTGTTTCCTCTTTAACCACCTTTAGTTTATCAACCTGCTTACCGGTAAATTGCCCTTTAAACGACTTGGTCTCTATCTCATCACCAAGACCGGGTGTTTCACCCTGTTTCAGTATATCCATATTCTTTATAACAAAATCCTCTCCGACTGAAAACAAAATGTTTATGTAGCTTGAATAGCCCTTACCAAAAGTCTGAACAACATAGCCAAGCACCTGTCCGTCTTTTTTAGCGACAAAGTATTCAGCATGTTTTTCGTGTGGATACCAATCTCCCAGTTTCTCTACCTTCTCCGCCTCAGGCATCATTCTTTGAAGAGCTTCCTTCTTTTCCCTTTCATTTGCCTTAAATATCAATGGTGAGGTCTTAGCATAAACGCCGGCAAGCAGTATCCCGCCTGCTATGTAAATTACCAATAAATTAATTGTTATTTTTATTATTTCTTTTGTACTCATAATATTATGCTTTCTTCTTAGCTCCAAACACCTTTGTTTTAAATCCTCTGTCAATTAACGGAGTAAAACAGTTCATTATTAAAATAGCAAACATGACGCCTTCCGGGTACCCCGCCTTAAGTCTTATTAAAATGGTCAGCAGACCACAACCGATTCCAAAAAACACCTGTCCCTTTTTTGTGGTTGGGCAGGTCACATAATCCGTTGCCATATAAAATGCACCAAGCATCAGGCCGCCGCTAAGGAGGTGTATTAACGGATCCCCTGTGAAAATTCCCTGCTTTCCGCCAAAGACCCAGGCCCCCGCTGCAACAGAACCTAAAAATGCAGCAGGTATCCTCAGTGTGATGTATCCACGTACAAGCAAAAATGCAGCACCAACTAATATTGCTATAACCGAGGTCTCGCCCAGCGAGCCGGCCCTGTGTCCTAATAACAGCTCCGAATACAGGTGCATCTTGTCGCCAAATACCTCTAAAAGTTTATCAACACCTTGCTCCTTCAGAATTCCAAGCGGAGTGGCTGTAGTTTTAGCGTCCATACCGGTAAAATCTGCTGTAGGTTCAGCCCACGTAGTCATCGCCCGCGGCCAGGTTATAAGGGCAAAGGCGCGTCCCATCAACGCAGGATTAAACACATTGTAACCAATACCACCAAACAACTGCTTAGTTATTGCTACAGCCACAAAAGAACTCACAAGTGGTATGTAATACGGCACACTTGAGGGCATGTTCATTCCTAAAAGCAGACCGGTCAGAACAGCACTGCCATCTTTTAACGATATTTCCTTACCGGCAAGTTTTTGGACAAAATACTCACTGCCCATTGACCCTAAGATACAAAAAAGTGTGACAAATACCGCCTTTGGCCCAAAGTAGTAAAATCCCATGGCATATGCCGGCAACAGGCTTGCAGTCACCGTCCACATGATTCTGTTTATACTCTCACCACTTCTGAGGTGTGGGCTTACAGAAACTATTAAGTTATTATTTTTACCTGCTTCCATTGTCTTTATTAAAGTTTTTCTTTATGGTTTAACCTGCGTCTTAGCAAGCTTAATCTGCTGCACAATCGGCCTGTTTGCCGGACACACATATGTACATGACCCGCATTCAAAGCAATCGAAAAGTTTATAATCCTTAGCGTCCGCATAATGGCCCTTTTCCGAGTACAGGCTCAACATAAGAGGCATGAGCCCCATCGGACATGCTTCAACACACCTTCCACAACGAATGCAGTTATAATACTTATCGTTGCCTGTGGCGTCCTTATCCTCAAGCACAACTATGCCGGATGTCCCTTTGGTTACCGGAGTGTTTAAATCAAAAAACGCAAAACCCATCATCGGGCCGCCCGATATTACCTTCCCTGCCGATGATTTAAGCCCCCCACATGACTCAATAAGTTGCGAAATGGGAGTGCCTACCTTTACTCTCAAATTTTTAGGATTATTTACCCCACCGCCTGTGACACTTACCACTCTTTCTATAAGCGGTTTACCGTACCTGCACGCCTCATAAATTGCATATGCAGTTCCTACATTCTGAACAACGACACCGACATCCATAGGCAACCCGCCTGCCGGTACTTCCCTGTCCAATATGGATTTAATAAGCATTTTCTCGGCGCCCTGCGGGTACTTAATCTGAAGAGTCCGCACCTCTATGTTAGCGCCCTTTGCCGCCTCAAGCATCCTTTCTACGGCATCGGGTTTATTTGCCTCTATTCCCACATATCCTTTGGATACGCCAAGTACTGTCATAAGGATTTTAAGCCCCTCTATAACCGGCTCAGGGCTCTCCAGCATAACCCTGTGGTCGGCACACAGGTAGGGTTCGCACTCCGCCCCGTTAATTATAACTGCATCAATGGGTTTTTCCTTCGGCGGGCTGATTTTTACATGTGTTGGAAAGGTTGCCCCGCCCATTCCCACGATACCGGCTGCTTTTATTCTTGATTTAAGCTCATCGGGAGAGCGTTTCAGATAGTCTTTATCGTCCTGTGCAGGGTGCCACGCCTCATCTTGGCGATTTGCAGGTCTCTCAACAACAATAGCAGGCACCATCCGGCCAATAGGCATTAACACGGACTCAAAGGCGGCCACCTTACCGCCTATTGAAGAGTGAACCGCCGCCGACACGAAACCCTCCGGCGCCCCTATCACCTGCCCGGCTTTAACCTCCTGCCCTACCTCTACAGAGGCCTTACACGGCGCCCCTATGTGCTGACTTAACGGAATAATCACTTTTTGTGGAGATTTCATCTCCTCAATAGCTGACGCCGCCACTAACTCTTTGCGCTCCGGTGGATGTATCCCACCAAGCTGAAATGTCGTAAAACTCAATCAGCCTCCAATACGGTTTAACATCTAACTTATTTTTGATATAACCTGATAAGCGCTAAATTATAAATTGTTATTCAATTTATGTCAAGCACAATATTTTCTAATTAAAAATAAAAAAACTTGATGGGACAGGTCAATATGCCAGTGTGTTTACACCATCATCACAGGTATGTCCTGTTAAGTTACGTTTTGGATTTGTTGTTCCCTGAAAACAACTCATTGGGACATCACTGCATGATACGCCTGATGTGGCGGTAAAGTCCACTTTGCCGCTGAAACTACCGCCGGTTATATCCGATAGTGTGATTGCTGAGGAGCCGGTGGTTAAAGTAGTGCCGGAAAATGTTAACATCTGAGTCGTGTTTGCGGCTATACTAAAACTTGCACCTGCTGTTTGAGAAGCTGTACCACCTTCTGTTGACATTGTTGTAAATATGCCTGTTATTGAATTTGATGATATATTCCCTACAACACAGTAAACCACATTGTTTGTATTTGTATGAAGATAGGGCATATAATATGACGCAGAGCCGGCTTCAGTGTTGTTGCTTGTTGATATTGCGGTAAATCCTGTTATTAGTAATGCAATGAATGCATATAATATTTTTTTTCTCATTAATATTCTCCTTTATTCAAGTCTAGTGGGCATAATCGCTACTGCTTATAGTGCTGCCGTCGTTACACAGAATTCCTGAAATGTTTCTCTTAGGTGAGGTGGTTCCCATAAAACAGGACAAGCCAATAGTTTTACAATTCGTTGCATTATCATTGGAACTGAATGTTACCCTGGCTGAATACATTACCGAGGAATTATCAGCACCTCCTGTGTTATTGAGCAAACTTATTGATGTTGAGCCGGCTGTCAGATTCTGTCCCGAAAACGTCAGCATGGATGTGGTTTTACCGGCAAGTGAAAAGGTTGTACTTTCATTCGATAATGTGGGTTTAGTTGCTGCGCTGTTAGCTATTACCATAACATAACCTGTAGCCGCTGAAGAGGTCATATTACTTGCTATACAGTAAGCCGCATTATTAGTGTTTGCGTGAAGATATGGTATAGTATATTTTATATTTTTAGAACCGCTTGTTGCTGAAGATGTTGCATCGCTGACACCGGTATAAAGAGCCCCTTCATAAGCAGCGGCGGCAAGTTTTATTCCATCTGATGAACCTGTTATAGAAAACCAGTATCTGTAACCTGCGGTTGTTTGTGCAGTCCATGTAGCGCCTGAATCGGTTGAGGTATAAATATAGCCGGGATAGCTTACAACGGCAAGATTCGTTCCATCAGAGGATGACACTATAGCTCTCCAATCTCTAGTGCCTGCGCCTGTTCGCTCCGTCCACGTAGCACCTGAATCGGTTGAGGTATAAATATAGCCGTACCATGATGCGGCAGCGAGTTTAGCTCCGTCTGAGGATGACGTAATTGCCATCCAGCTTCTGGGCCCGGCAGCTGTTTGTGCGGCCCATGTAGCGCCTGAATCGGTTGAGGTGTAAATATAGCCGTTACCATCAATTGCAGCTAACTTTGACATATCGGATGAGGACGCTATCGAATACCAATATCTGCTGCCGGCGCCGGCTTTTGCAGTCCATGTAGTGCCTGAATCGGTTGATATATAAATGTAACCGCTGGTGTCACCGTTAGCATAATTACTACTATAGCCACTGGTAACTCCGGCAACGAGTTTAGAGCCATCAGAGGAGGATGCCAGTGACCACCAAGATTTGCTGCCGGCGTTTTTTCTTTCTATCCATGTGTAGCCTGAGTCTGTAGATGTATAAATATATCCGCCCATAACAGAGGCGACCAGTTTTGTTCCATCTGATGATGACACGATTGACTTCCAACCTCTGACACCTGCATTACTACGATTGGTCCATGTAGCGCCTGAATCTGTTGAGGTATAAATATAGCCGGCATAATCACAGGCTGCCAGCTTAGTGCCATCTGATGACGATGCCACAGATGTCCAGTTCCTGTTTGCATCTCTTTCAGTCCAGCTCCAGCCGGCATAAGAAATAGCAGGGATAAGCAGTGCCAGCGCTAAGAGCAAAATTATTAGATTTAAATATCTGTTAGATTTAAAAACCGCCACTATTTTTCACCTCCTGAAAATCGTGGTGGAAATACCACCATTGGACGTATATTATACCAAAACACCTAATAATTAAAAATCATTTCCCAAAAATAATATTTACGATTTCATAGCGTTTATTTATTGTTATATTTCAGACTTTGGGTGGTTCCGGTAAGAGCCGGCATTAGAAAAACTTCAGCTTCCCCACCTTTTAAACAGATTATGCGATATGGAGAGATTATCAAGAAGTTTTCCTGTTATGAAATTTATCATATCGTCTATAGTTTGTGGCTTTGTATAAAATGCCGCAACCGGAGGCGCTATAGTAACGCCGATGCGGGAAAGTTTCAACATATTTTCCAGATGTATTGAGCTAAAGGGCATCTCTCTGGGTACTAAGATTAAACGTCTGCCCTCTTTTATCGTTACATCGGCAGCCCTCTGAATTAAATTCTCTCCGTAGCCGTTTGATATACCTGAGAGGGTTTTCATAGAGCATGGAATCACTATCATTCCGTCATTTAAAAATGTACCACTTAACACAGGCGCATATATATCTCCCTCATCATAACAGAACAACCGGTCGCTCTTAAAATATTCTTTTAACTTACGATGGGTATCCATGCTCCAGTCGTTTCCGGTTTCATCCTTTATCACTTTGAATGATGAAGAGGATATCACAAGATGTACATCCGAGGTTTTTAACAGCTCATCTATAAACCTTAAAGCTAATAGAGACCCGCTTGCCCCCGTAACAGCCGTTATATATTTTTTTCTTTCCATACGTTACCCTGCCGCTCCCTTAAAACCCATATCTTTACAAACTATACTCAGCATTATATTATAATAAAAGGGTGTTTAAAAACGCTTAGTTCTAAAAATATTTTACAAAGGAGGACACACATGAGTGGGCTTGAAATTGTAATACTGTATCCTCTGTTGATGAACCCCGCAGTTTTAGCCGCCGCAGGAGGAGCAGTTATTGGAAAAGCTATTGGTACCGCCCTCTACAATGCCTATAAGGACAGTAAAGCTACCAAAGAAAAAGATGCTTACATAAACAAATTTGACAAAAACCTCGATGCGATGACAAAAAACATCATGGAACTATCTAAAACACTGAATAACAACTTTCAGCAAGCCATAAACACTGAACTAACAGGTTTTGATAGCCTAAGAGCCAATATAAAATCAGCGGGGTCGTCTATAGACATGGAACATCTTATTATCCAGGCCGGAGATGTTTATAAAAAAATAAGGAAAAACATCGAGATTTACAGGCTGCAGCAAATAGAAGCGCAGTGGAAAGACACTGACATCCCTGAGCTAACCGGAGAGACCGAAAAAACTCTGTTTAGCCAAAAAGAAATGAAGGAAGATGTCATTACCTTAAAAAAACCAGTTGAGAAAGAACTGTTTGTTTCTGAGATACATAAATATCATGCACTTATAAAGACGTATGATATGAAAATATACACTGAGCTTGCGCCGATTTGTGATGCTGTGAAAGGTGAAAGCTTGACACAGAGAGTAAAAGCAGTCAGGGATGAGGTATTATTAAAGTACGGAAAACTGAAAGAAGAAATTGCGTGGACTAACGTATATAAGGAAACAATCGGTGAGTTGATAAACGAGGCTTTAAAGTACCCCGCCAATGAAAACACGGTTAGCGACGCATCTAAGTTATTAAACAGCAAGTATATTTCAAAAGACAACTACGACAGTGTGTCAAAAATACTGAGTGAGTTTATAATTAAAGCCGAAAATAAAAAAAGCAAATTAGCAATAGCTGCTAAGATAGGGCAAACCCTTAGAAACCTTGGCTACATGGTAGATGAAAACGATGAAACCACAGTTTCAAAACTTGACAGTGGTGAAATAGTTTATTTCGATACGGAGCAGACAGATTATAAGGTCATGGCAAAACTTAGCAGTGAAGGTGAGCTGACGACAAGACTTGTGCGGTTTGTATCATCAGAGGATGAGACTAAAAGCATTACAACCCTTGAAAAACAAAGAGACAGCGAGGCCGCCAAAAAGTGGTGTGCGAATTTCGACAAATTTCTGGAAAAACTCAAGGATGACAACATTTACTCTAATGTTATCCTCAGAAAAGAGCCCGAGGAGCTTGAGATAATGTATGTGGTCAATAAGGATATGGCAACATCTAAAAAGAGCGTAAATGCCGATGCGGAAATAGTTTCTTCTTCGCGGAGAAATTCGTTCTGAGATGTTGGAGGTTATTCCCCGATAGCCGCTAACTTTCCTCGTATGGAAATCAGTGTTTAGAGAAGATTGTACAAAATATAATCTACATCATAACAGTCTTGCCGACTATTTCATATATTTTTTTATCAGCATCCAGTTCAATCTCTGCGCCAATAGGTAACACCGTGTTTGGGCAACCATGGCCGAAGTCCCTTGCCTTTAGAATCGGGAAATCAAAATCCACAGTCTCATTTAACAGGATATCTTCCATCTGTAGTGTATTGTGATTTTCAACCTCCATAGAGTAAACAAAGCCTACTACAGCACCAGTGATTTTATCAAAGACCCCTTTGTTCCGCAAAATCTTGAAATACTCAGTGCATCGTCTTTCATCAATCGTATGGGACTCAAACATCAGAATTGCTCCGGTAAAATCAGGCCAAAACGGTGTCTCTGCAAGTTTAAGAAGGCATCTGAGGTTGCCGCCCAGAAGCCTACCCCTACCCTTTCCCCCTCTTATTGTCTCTCTGAGGCCTGAGGGGTTTATCTTACCACCGAGGCCGTTAACCAATCTCTCTGTAAACTCCGCCCTGTCATACTCACACGGATTTCTGCCAAAGTGGTATCTAACATCACCGCCGTGAAATGTTATAACAGAGGTCTGTGTAAAAATTGCATTTAAAAACACTGTAACATCACTTAACCCCATAAATACTTTTGGATTTTCACTTACGGCTCTCCAGTCAATAAACTCAAGGACTCTTTC
The DNA here is from genome assembly GCA_039908095.1 of Nitrospirae bacterium YQR-1. Classification (NCBI taxonomy): domain Bacteria; kingdom Pseudomonadati; phylum Nitrospirota; species Nitrospirae bacterium YQR-1. The sequence continues at coordinate 16,511 of JAMOBJ010000014.1, read as the reverse complement.
TGCTGTGTCACCACCCTGAGCCGACATTATCGCTTTAATATCAGAGCGTCGGAAAAAACCGTTTATATCCTCCGCCCTATCTTTTGGATTTGCTGAGTGAAGATTCTTTCCAGCCTCAACGTCAAACCCCATGTTTTCAAAAAACCTGATACCATAGTGAAGCTCATCTCGTTGCTTTTGGCTTGTAATCTCATTTGACGGGCAAACAACACCGATTGTATCCCCAGGCTGCAGCCTCCTGGGTAAAACCGGATTATTCATTGTCTTATTTGGCTCCCTGACATTTTGCGCAGGCAAAATTGTTCAATTACCACTCATAATAACCAATTATATAACACCAATACTATCGTTATGTATCCAACCGGTTTTACCATCGGAACGTTTGACCTTGAGCCAGTGGTTGTTTCTGTCAATTACAACAACTTTCATACCCTCGTACAGGGTGAAAAAAACAGTTGCCTTATCGAAAGGTTCGTATCTGGCCTCCGCTTTTTCATTTACAACTACGGCCTCTGTGGAACTTATCCGCTCATACAAAATGTAGGACGACGGAAGCAGTAAGAGAGCTGCCGTTAATATTATCAGTCCGGCATATTTCTTTGCTTTTTCATTGTATATTGAAATAGTGAGCACAGTTGTAATCAATGTATAGAGCAATGATAAGAATATGGTGAGGCCGTTTGTAGTGAAAAGATTGTAAACTCTGTCCAATTGCCGGTTTATCCATGATTGGACAGTGGCGGTTTGGCGATTTTTTGTTAAAGAAACAGCATAGTCATGGTTTGCCCTCAAGTCGGCATCTGAAGGGATAAGGCGTTTTGCTTTTTCGTAATATAGGATTGCATATCCGATATTGCTCTTTTTGATATAGCAGTTGGCCATGTTGTAATAGAGATTGCCACTTTCGTAGCCCTCTTTGAGCAGACTGTCATATTGTTTCAGTGCGTCATCGTATTTGCCTTCCATGTAAAGGGCGGATGCCTTTTTGAATATATTACCGGCGGAATCAGATGCGGCTATGGAGGGTAGTATGAGGACGGTAAAGGTCAGGGAAAATATAATTATACCAAGTTGCATTCTATCGCATAACTTTGTTGGCATCGTCAAAAGCTCCTCACCGTACTAAAAGTACGCCTCCGTTGCTTTCTCCCAGCCGCCTCGTTATGCTTCTGACTGCAATTCGGTATTAATTTAATACTATGATTCATTTCAGATCCTTTTCCATTTTGATAATAAAGTCCTCAAGGTGTTTATATATTTTCTCCATTTCGGATATTTGTTCTGTGCCTGCCCTAGCATATCTTGCAATATCACAGGCATTAAATATCTCTCGTAATGTCTGCGTCTCAATCCCTTTTTGTTCTAACAGTGTGAAGATTTTATCGCCTGCTGTTTCACCTGGGGGCAGATGGAGTTTACCGCCTAAGTACTCATAAACGGTCTTGTGCACAGCGTTGTAAAATCCCTCTGGATTAGTGGCCCTGAGATAGTTTCCTGCAAGCTTTATCCCTTCTCTTGCACGCTTAGGAGCCCGTAGTGCTTTGGCATATCCGGGATTGTTACGTAGTGCTCTGCTCCTCTTGGCGTGTATAAGTGCCCCTGTGTATATTAACAGTGGCAGAATCAAGGCTAGTAAAAATACTGGATTTTGGTAAAGCTGTCGCTGTGTATCCTTTATTTTAATAAGTTTGCCGGGGTGCTCTTTTATAAACACCACATCTTTTACCAATACCTCTTTCTCGGCAGAAGGTTTGCCGGTTGTGGAGGGCTCCACAATTCTTGCCGCAGCAGAGGCAGCCGCAGCCGTTACTTTTATCGGAAACGGCCCTTTCCTTATTGTTTTGTAAGACTTCTGCTCAGGGTCAAAAAACGAAAAAACTATTTCCGGTATCTCAGTTACAGTATTAGTTAGTGGGATAACAGCCTCCTCAAAACTCTTTGAATCCTTATCCTGTTTTGTCTGAGGTTCGTAATATCTGAGGTTGGCGTTTTCAGAGAGTTCCGGCTTTGTGATGGTGTTAAAATTACCATGTCCGGTAAAGGCCATTTTTAGAGTAACCGGGTCTCCGGTTTTTACATTTTCCGGTGTGACGGAGGTATTTAGTTCAAACTTTCCGATTGCTCCCTTAAATCCATTCGGCTTTCCCTCCTGCGGCAGCGGCAGCACTTTGAGAGCCACGGCCTCGGATTTCAGCTTAACGGGTTCAGCCCTGACCGTACCCATGACATTGTTGAAAAAGTCATCGTCAAATATTCCGCCGGGAAACATCCTACGGGTTTCCTTTATCATGATACTGCACTCTAAAGTGGCAGGCCCCAGTTTTAATGAATCAGCGGCAGTGGCGGCAAAGGCAGTAGCCGTAAACTCCAAAGTTTCATAGGTTATTCCACTTATGGTCTCCCTGCTTTGAGCCGGTTTATTGAAACCACTCACTGATAACCCACTTTCAGCTACTAGTGGAAAGTTAACATCCCCTACTGAAATATCCCTAACATGGAGCTTAACCTTAACCGTGAAGATTTCATTAATATAGACAGTAGTTTTTGACGGTTTAAGGGTTATAAATACTCTGTCTTTTATATCTCCGGCGTCTTTTGATTTTTGTGGAGTGTGGCCTGGTGGTGGTTGTGCAGAACCTACCTGAGCATCTGTCACGTTGAGGGTTATGGCATTGGATGTGTAAGTCTTACCATCGTGTTGCACTGAAAACGGGCCTATTTTAAATTCACCTTTTTTCATCGGCACCAATGAATAATTGTACGAAACCGAGCTTGTCATTACACCGTTTACCATTGACATCCTTGTTGAGGAGCCGATATAGTTAATCGAGAAATCATCTATCGGCGGGATTTTCGGCTGAGGCAGACTCCTGTCGCCGTTAAATGTCAGGATTAACTGAGTACCCTCGCCTTGTGCTAATGTGGTTTTACCTGCGGATAACTCGAAATTCACATCGGCTGCCGATACCACAGCGGCCACTGTCAACACCATCAATAACAACAGTACTGTCAGTTTTTTCATTTCTATATATTATACACAAAATTGAGGAATTTGAAAATATTTATCCTGACACCTCATTAAAATCTTATGTTACACTTCTATAGTAAAGATATATTTGTTCAATCAGACAAAACCAAAACTTAAAGCCGGAGCAAGTTTATAAATAAAATGAAGGCCAACCTGCAGTCATAAGTAAACACAGGCGGCTGGGAGAAAGCTTTAGTACATCCCAGAGCTTTTGACAAAGCCAACGAAGTTAGACAATTGAATGCAGCTTGGTATCAGACACAAGGTGCAAGTGTAAAATCAGTGTTCCTTTGAAGTAACCTGTTTCCGGTTAAACATTGCCCCCGCACATATATCATTTAACCACAGAGACGCTAACCCCGTCTGCAACCATGTCTCCAACCTCAGAGGTAGAGTGTCCCATGTGTCCCGCGGCAAGGCTCTTAAGACGCTTACCGGTAACCTCCATAACAACCTGCTCTATGGCTTTACCAGCTTCAGTCTCTCCCAGATAGTCCAGCAGCAGGCCGCCGGCACAAATAGCGGCAAGCGGATTTATGATGTTTGCTCCGGTGTATTTAGGGGCTGAACCACCAATAGGCTCAAACATCGAGGTACCACCGGGGTTTATATTGCCCCCTGCGGCGATTCCCATCCCGCCTTGAATCATAGCTCCAAGGTCTGTGATTATATCTCCAAACATGTTGTCTGTTACAATAACGTCAAACCACTCAGGGTTTTTAACAAACCACATCGTTATGGCATCAACATGTGCATAGTCCGCCTTGATGCCTGGGTATTGCTCTGCAACCTCATAAAATACCCTCTCCCAAAGGTCAAAGGCATAGGTAAGCACGTTAGTCTTACCGCAAAGGGTTAGTTTATTTCCTGCATTTCTTTTTTTGCAGTACTCAAAGGCATACCTAATGCAACGCTCAACGCCTTTTCTTGTGTTTATGGATTCCTGTACAGCTACCTCATCCGGAGTACCTTTCTTGAAAAATCCGCCGGCTCCGGCATAAAGCCCCTCCGTATTCTCTCTTATAACGACAAAGTCAATATCTGCAGGGGTTTTATCCTTAAGCGGACACTCAACGCCGGGAAAGAGCTTTACCGGCCTCAGATTTATATACATATCGAGTTCAAAGCGAAGGCGGAGCAATATTCCCTTCTCCAATATGCCTGGTTTAACGTCAGGGTGCCCTATCGCACCTAAAAGGATGGTCTTATGCCTGCGTAACTCATCCACCGCACTATCCGGCAGAACCTCACCGGTTCTCAAGTACCTAGTACCGCCGAAATCATATTCCGTAAAATTCACTCCGAAGCCGAAACGCGCAGCAGCAGCCTTCAGCACCTTTACGCTTTCCCGTATAACCTCCGGTCCGGTTCCATCCCCTGCTATTACCCCTATATCATAACTTTTTGCCATTTATTTAGAACCTCCATTCTTTTATTTAAAACCTTATCTTTAATAGCTGTCCTATAAAAAGTAAAAAACACGCTGTTATATTAACATTACCCTGTGAATAAATTAAAGAAAACTTTGAGGAATACCTTGTTATGACACACTTATACCAAGTTACATTCAATCGTCTAACTTCGTTGGCTTTGTCAAAAGCTCCGGGGTGTACTCTCCCCTAAAATTTGATATTACATGTGAGGATTATTAATAAACCCGAAATCGCTTTGTTTTATCAGTGTCGCTGCACATAATCATAACGGACCTCAGACATTGTGGCTGCCTGGGCTTATGTTATTAGTTATTGGCGCCACAAACCAACTAACAACACACATAATATTATAACAAATTAAGGGGGAAGCAGCAATAGCTTTTTTAACAATAGACCTAAACAACATCAAAGAATTTGAGGACGTCTATTAAGATAACTGTCAGGGCAACCGATTTAAAGGAATTTAACGTCAGGCTATTTCCTGAAGGCCGGCAGACGTCGCTCCTCAAGGCCATAGGCCATGGTGGCGGAGGAACTTCTGTAGCCCATTGTGCCATGTCTGAGCTCGTTACGATACTCATAAATCTTAACATTGAGGGAATTTACAAACATGTGCAATTGATATGTAAAACGGTTGTGGCCGATTTTGTTGATTAACTTGTGGATGTCCTCAAGGTGGTCGATAAGTTCACGTTTGAAAGGGTTAATGATGTTTTCCCTTATAATGAGATCGGTAATGGTGACGCCGAGGTAATCGTTTATGTAATCTATGTCTTTTTTTAACCTGTAAAACGGGATATAGTGGAGAAACCTCGAATATTCAGGCCTCGGCAAGCCTACCTCCTCAATATCATGCTCTATTTTCTCGATAGCCATTAGACAAAACATTTTGTATTCTCTCCTTTGCACTACCTAAATGTATTTTAACATAAAGTTGTAATTATAATGTAAAATATATTTTTAATTAACAAAATAATTCAGAAGGTATTTTAAAGAGATTTAATACCAAGTTACAGTCAGAAGTAAATACAGGCGGCAAGGAGAAAGTGACGCAGGCGTACTCTCCCCTTATCCCTACTTCATCACTTGAGAGAGCTAACATACTGATATAAAAGGAAATAGCTAAAAAACAGGGCACTACATTTTATTTATCTTAAAAAAGTATCATGGAGAAAGTGACTTTGGAACAGCATTGCCTTAAGTCTAAATTACGTTTCAATCCACGCTTCCGTGTGGGGAGCGACAGGCGAGAGCGTTAAAGTGGAGAGATATAAACCTCGTTTCAATCCACGCTCCCGCGTGGGGAGCGACGTAATATCTCCAGTTATCTCAGCGGCAATTTCAGTTTCAATCCACGCTCCCGCGTGGGGAGCGACTAGGCATTTCACAAGGTTCTCTTTCAGATATCGAGTTTCAATCCACGCTCCCGCGTGGGGAGCGACTTAAAAACAAAAGCCATAAGCAGTAAAACAATTAGTTTCAATCCACGCTCCCGCGTGGGGAGCGACCAGACAAAAAATAGGGGAGGTAAGGTTGTGTCTAGTTTCAATCCACGCTCCCGCGTGGGGAGCGACCCGGCATTATTGACTTTAGCGTTAATACCGTAAAGTTTCAATCCACGCTCCCGCGTGGGGAGCGACGTCTAAATCAAGCACACATCCTGTGAGTAAATCAGTTTCAATCCACGCTCCCGCGTGGGGAGCGACCTATTGCCAACGCAATAGCGGCAAAAGAAGCAATAGTTTCAATCCACGCTCCCGCGTGGGGAGCGACCCAAAAATAATTGACACTTCCTGGTTTTTTGGAGTTTCAATCCACGCTCCCGCGTGGGGAGCGACCAGACCTTGAAACCGCTGGGTTGATCTCAAAAAAGTTTCAATCCACGCTCCCGCGTGGGGAGCGACTAATGCTTATGGTTTATCAATTGATGAGCTCAAGTTTCAATCCACGCTCCCGCGTGGGGAGCGACACAGGGTGTAAGACCGAGTGAGGCAAGAGCGTTAGTTTCAATCCACGCTCCCGCGTGGGGAGCGACAAAACACGTTTTGGAGCAAATCTGTTCTAAGACGTTTCAATCCACGCTCCCGCGTGGGGAGCGACGAGCAGATGGCAAAAGATTTGACAACGTTAATGCGTTTCAATCCACGCTCCCGCGTGGGGAGCGACCGGATAATAAATGTATTGCACCTTGGATGACATGTTTCAATCCACGCTCCCGCGTGGGGAGCGACCGCACAGGCGGACATGATGAAGACACAAACTACGTTTCAATCCACGCTCCCGCGTGGGGAGCGACACATACAAACCGTGTGAATGACACTATCTATAGTTTCAATCCACGCTCCCGCGTGGGGAGCGACCGCTGCTCAGTGGATATTGCAATTTACAGTTTAATGTTTCAATCCACGCTCCCGCGTGGGGAGCGACTCTTATGAAGTTTTCAGGTCCTTCCAGCTCAGGAAGTTTCAATCCACGCTCCCGCGTGGGGAGCGACCTGAAAGAGCTTGTCTTTGATAATCTCACATGTGAGTTTCAATCCACGCTCCCGCGTGGGGAGCGACTCTTGTCAAAAACAATGCAACTCTCACAATAAAGGTTTCAATCCACGCTCCCGCGTGGGGAGCGACGCATATTTTTTCTGAGGGTCTTTCATTGTAAAATGTTTCAATCCACGCTCCCGCGTGGGGAGCGACGTATGTATGATCTTATAAGCACCGGTGTGAGTATGTTTCAATCCACGCTCCCGCGTGGGGAGCGACAGGTTGTCGCCGATCTTTACAAAAAAATCAGCAGGTTTCAATCCACGCTCCCGCGTGGGGAGCGACCCCTAAGTTGATTTTTGTTTTATCCAGCATCTTTGGTTTCAATCCACGCTCCCGCGTGGGGAGCGACGCACTACAAAACCGGCAATCGCTCATCAGAGCTTGTTTCAATCCACGCTCCCGCGTGGGGAGCGACGGGATCGGTTTCAGTGAAAAATGTGTCCAATAAAGTTTCAATCCACGCTCCCGCGTGGGGAGCGACAAACGCCCAGGCCGACATGATGAGGACTCAAGCGTTTCAATCCACGCTCCCGCGTGGGGAGCGACAAGCAGTGATAAAGTTGCTTTGCCTCATCGATGCTGTTTCAATCCACGCTCCCGCGTGGGGAGCGACCATAAATGCCGCATACGGTCAGGTCTATAATATGTTTCAATCCACGCTCCCGCGTGGGGAGCGACAGGACGGGTTGATAGATATAAACATAGAAAAGACGTTTCAATCCACGCTCCCGCGTGGGGAGCGACTCTGGGGGGACGGTGTTTTTAATGCCTGACATAGTTTCAATCCACGCTCCCGCGTGGGGAGCGACCGACAACAAGCTCAGAGGGGATAGTCGTTTACGGCGTTTCAATCCACGCTCCCGCGTGGGGAGCGACCCGATGCCGTGGAAAGCATATCCTTTTGCTTTAAGGTTTCAATCCACGCTCCCGCGTGGGGAGCGACTAATTACAGTTATTATATTAATTGCGTCAGAAGCGTTTCAATCCACGCTCCCGCGTGGGGAGCGACGCCTTCCTGATTACATCATCTCCACTGTTGACTCCGTTTCAATCCACGCTCCCGCGTGGGGAGCGACTAAAAGCAGAAGTCTTTTATCGTTATGAGTTTTGGTTTCAATCCACGCTCCCGCGTGGGGAGCGACCTCCGGCGGCGCTACTATTTTTGGCATCACGTCGTTTCAATCCACGCTCCCGCGTGGGGAGCGACTTTAAGATTGCCAAACCCTCGATAAGTTATGCAGTTTCAATCCACGCTCCCGCGTGGGGAGCGACAGCGGAAATGGCCTTTTCCTCTGTCATTCCCGTGTTTCAATCCACGCTCCCGCGTGGGGAGCGACCTTGCGCAGTCGCTCCCAGTTGATCACACAATAGTTTCAATCCACGCTCCCGCGTGGGGAGCGACGGTCACATATGTAACTTGCTGATAATTATAGCTTATTTGATCACTATCCGCCAACCTCATTTTTAAATTAAAAAGTAACATAGTTTTCAAAGAGCAATATTCATAACTAACTGTTTTTAAATACTTTTTTAGGTCTGCGAACCTCCCGGGGGAAATTATGTCCGCTTAGGGTTCGCACTTCCTAAAATACCAACGGACCATCCTGATCCAGTCCACCTTTTGCTCCTATATGCTCCACGCGGTGCTTCCAGTTTGAACCAAGAAAATAGAATCGAAGACTGTCATGCTCTTTATCTATCTCCTCTATCAATCGCTGTCGCAATACCGCCCACTGCGCAGGATCCAGCAAACACTCAAATACTGAATACTGCACTCTCTGGCCATAGTCCTGACAAGCTCTCGCCACACGCCTTAATCTCTGCTTACCGTTGCCGTCTATCGCCACATCATAACTTATCAGTACCAACAATGTGTTTCACTCCTCCCCTGTCATTACTACTACACATGATTTACAAGGTTCCATCCAGAAGTAAACACAGGCGGCAATGAGAAAGCAGCACCTTCCCTTGCAGAGGATTCCCATTTAGGGGAGAGTATGCCCCCGGAGCTTTCCACGATGCCAACGATGTTAGGCGATTGAACGCTGCTTGGTATCACTGCCATATAAACGGTGGATAACCTTCCAGATCATTACGTGTAAACCGCGCAAACAACATCGCCTGAATGTGAAATAATATCCCAACCGATACCTTCTCATTAAGAAACGGATGCGTTATCTCATCCTGTTTTCTCTTTTGATATGCCACTAAAACTACCTTGCGTGTTTCATCATCCATTGTGACAGCCCCAGTTTCAAGTTTTTTAAACCCTGAGGGCTTGACCTGATTTAAGTTTATTAGACTAAGCACCAGCCTGTCTGCAAGATATGGCCGAAACTCTTCTAACATATCAAGCGCAAGCCCCGCTCGCTCCGGGCGATCCCTGTGTAGATACCCCACTGCAGGATCAAGCCCAACCGTCTCACACGCACCTCGTATGTCATGAAGCACCAATGTATATAAAAACGACAGCAGGCAGTTGACCCTGTCCATCGGTGGACGCCTGCTTCTTACCTTAAAAAAGAATTCTTCCCTTTGGCTTATTATCAGATTGTCAAAAACACTAAAATAATGATGTGCCGCATCTCCCTCTATTCCCCTTAACTGCTCAAGTGAAGCGGCACTCTGAACCTTTCTAAGCGATATACCCAGACGTTCCGCAGCTTTTAACATATCATCATTATCAAGGCGTTCAGCATGGTCCCTCAACATGCGCCTTAACACAGTGCGGCTATTGGAAATTTTTCCTATTAATACAGACCTTGCTACTTTTGCCGATTCATCCGCACTGTCCGCAAGCCGGTACTGCTGCCGGCGCAATAACACATTGCCTGAGACCGGTCCCTGCACTTTTGCTAAAAAACGTCCGTACTCCGTCAGAAAACTCATCGAAACATTTCGTTGTGCACAAAAACCCATAAGTGGCGGACTTACCATCACTTGCCCAAAACAAACAATGCTGCAGAGCGTATGCACAGGCACCTTCCCAAGCGTATCATCCCCGACTTTCACCACCACGGTCTCGCCCTCTTTTGTTAGATACGCTCCCTGTGTTGTTACGTATAGTGTGTTTAGCAGCCTTTTCATAGTTGGTTCACCGCTTTATTCCGCATCCTGACTCAGGCATTTTTTAATATAGGTTTCCACCGATAAATTCCCTTTTGTTATTTTCTCCGGCAGGCAAATATCTGAAAGCGAACAGTTTTTGCATTTAGCACCATAGAGCGGCGGAGGCGTCTTCCCGGACTCTACCAGTTCGTGAAGCCGCATAGCGGCCTGTTCGGTTTCGTGTCTCAGTCCGGCATCAAATGTCACATCAAATCGTCTTCTGGTTTTGCCATAAAACAGCGCTCCGTGTTTTATTTCAGTGCCGAGCATTTCCTCAAGACAAATAGCCTGAGCGCACAACTGCACTTTATCGCAGTTGTCACGTTTGGGGCTGCCGCGCTTATACTCTACCGGAAAAGGCTGCCACGTAACCTTCTTTTTAGCTGAATCGCCCCGGATTTTATGGAATTCCACAACATCGGCCTTACCGGAGAGCCCCAATATTAACGACCTAAGCGGCACGCCTGTAGCAATTTTAATATCGCCCCTGTTTTCGCTTTTACCTGAGTCAACATGCTCGTGCATAATACGGCCCTCCGCAGTGTAGAGGTTCTCATCCCATACCTGCTCTATGTGTATGAGCGCACACTGCCTCTCACAAAAAACCAGATGCTGCAACGCCGAAAGCTGTATCAGCTCATCCTCAGTAAACATTCACTTCCGGCCATTCTTTAATCGTAATACCAGTTGGGAGGCTTTCTTTGTTAACAACAATATCATAATCTGCTTTTTTTCGAGGCAGTTCAGTATTTTTCGTTACTGTCACCCGCTCAAACAACTTGCTTGAAAGCTCATTACCTAAATGGTAATCATGCTTGAATATAACCAGTTTTACAGTGCTCATCTCCCCACGGGCAGCAGCCCGGTCATTTTCAAAAGCATTGATTAACGATTTCCATAGTAGTGTGAGGTCAACTTCTGTAAACTTTGTTTTCTGTGCATCATTAGCTGAAATAAAACCATTCATCCTGTAAAGACCATACGGTACAGTCGCTTTCCTGCCAAAAGTAGAAGCAAATTCACGGTCCTTTTTTAACTGTTCATTTTTTTCTTTTTCAGTAGTAACACAGCACCTTGTTATTGAATGTTCTGCTTGATAAATACGATCCTCCGATCTTGAAAAAGTAAATTGCACAGGGCCACGGACTGTCCCTGCTCCTCTTATTTTGCCCTTCTTTTGATTTTTAACTTTAGTTTCAATTTCATTTTCCTCGTCTGATGCTTCACCACTTTCCTTTTCTCCAGTACTTAAAACAGCGCCAAAAGTTCTGATATCCCAATAATCAGCACACAAACTCATACGTTTTTCAGATGCGTTATCACCTTTTGCTTTTCCAATAATTACATTCAAATAGCTATCTTCACTGTTAATATCTCGCTGTCTGATAAAAATATTATTGGGAGATTGCAGATTATGTACAAGTTGAACATAATTCCTTACTTTCCTTTTAATACAAACATCCGTAACCAATCCATGTTGGTCCTCAGCATCAGCCCTAGGTAAGTTAACCTGATCTGGGTCACCATTAGGGTTGCCGTTTATTACATCAAAGAAAAATATAAAATCGTAACGATTCTTGATTGTTTCATTGTTCATGTTATCTCTCCTTTTTGTTTTCTTTAGAACAGTTAAATTGTAACTGCCTCTGATGATAGTATCCTATGGCAAACTGTCCCTGTTCAATTAACGAAAAAGTGGCCGGAAAACAATTAATATCTACATCCTTGCACAATAGTTGAAGTTCACAGTCCATATTAACAGCTAGACCAGGCTTGTCATTTTTCAATTTTGTAAAATGCTTTGAATTTAGGTTGAATAATCGCCCGAATGCAGATGATGGCGATGTCATGGCAAATGTAAAAAATTTCTCTCTAATTCCTGCGTTTTTTTCACCTAATGCAAAATATTGAATACTTTCCAGCTTTGCAAAAATCTGTCCACAGACATATGCCGCCGGTCTATTACCCTCTACAATTTTCTCAGTTATCACAAAATTTCCTCCTTCATTTTGCCGATTTAAGATTAATTTGATTAAAGCCGCCCGTTCTGCAGTAACACCATCAATATGTTTTTGTACTTTACTTTCATTTTGAGGTTTGCCATTAATACGAGCACGTTGAAGAACTTTTGTCAATATCCACAATGGTGGCTTGACGTTCTTTAATGCAGCGTTCCATAAGTTTGCAGCCACTCTTGACAACGACTTATCTTCTTTATCATAAGTGCCATCAGTGTTTTTTCTTTGACAGCATCTTGCCAGATCATAAAGACCGGCATAATTTATCTGCGTATTTTTTAAGTCATTATCGTATTCAACAATAGCGATATCTTGAAACCATTTTGCAATTGATTCTTTAAAATCGACTAGGCTTGTTTCAATCCAGTCTCGTACCACTACACGCGCTGCTGAGCCGGAAAGTGTACAGGAATAGAAACGGTCGTGTTCAAGATAACGACTATCACTTTCTTTTGCAGATGTCACTGAATCAATAAATTTTGCAACTTCCTCTGATTTTGGCCTCTCAAGGAAGTCGGCTACATCCAACTTTTTGTTTTCTCGTGTCCAAAAAACCATTACAGTGTCCATTCTAAAACTTGCACTTCTTGTAAGTGGCCATCTATTCGTATAACGTATATCATCTTTATTTTTTTTATTTTTAAATATAGTCCCTTCTGATAATAGCCAATTTAGCCCTTCAACATATGTTTTTGAGCAATTAGTGCAAATCATGCTATTTTCATTACCGACCATTCCATATGACTCAAATGGATTGTTATCCCCGTTATACGAAACTAATTTGCGTCCCCCGGCAGGTTCTTTAGAACCTGGAATACCTTTAATTGGAAAATGGGTGAAATCACCAACTGGATATTGCCATCCACCGCAAATTGAGCATTTCCTCTTAATTTTTGATATGAAATCTTTTTGTTTAAGTGTATAGACATCAACTATTCTTTGATAAACGACATCATGCTCATGGACATATTTATCCGTGTTTGATACTAACAATGCAATATTACCACCTCGATCCTTTTTCAGAATATTCTTCATAAAATAATCCTGAGTAACAGTATCTATACCACTTTGTTTGTTGGAATCATAAAACTTAAAAAGAGGTTTTATCTCATCCAAATCAACAAATTCATTTAAACGGTCCTTAAATAGCTCCAGTTTTTCAGACGTATCTTTTTTTAAAATATCATGAGCTTTTTGCTCGCCCATTTTTTTGGCCTTCTTTTTAAAGTCATTGCCATCATAATCATAAACGCCAAGGACATAACCACAATTATCTATTAATAGCCTTGCTCCTTTCCCACTTGTTCTTTGCACTGCCTCCGCTATCGTTTTTTTCTTCTCAATACTTCTCAAAGAAACAAAACTGCCATCATGCTTAATTGTTAAAACAAGGGAAATATCTACTTCCTGAAGTGCATCGTTTACCCAGTTGTTTTCAGTTTTCTGACTTCTGAGACTTTTCCCAAATTCGCTAAATTCTTTAATCATAAACCAGCCTCCCTTTCCTCTTGCAGGTTAAACTCATAAATCTGGGCAGATGCTTCACTGTCCATAGGCGGTTGGACATGGCTTGATTCCATCATCTTATCATTTTCCGGTACCTCACAATTCAAAATACCATTGCGTATCGCAACATCATAAAAAAACAAAGGAGCAGGTTTTCCTTTCGTGTCATAAAAGATGTCAAACAGCATACTCCCTATCGGAACAGTTTCCGTTATCGGTTGCTCAGTTCCATCCGGTTCCATAAATTCAGCGGTAAATTCACGAACACCAAGATATGGCCTACGCCAGCATTGCCCTTTTTTAAGTCTTCTGTTAAATATTCCATCATTTTTAGAATCAATACCTTTTCTCCCTACGTATTTTTCAGGTTTGTTTTTCTCTGATACTTGACTCTGATAAATTGATGCCTCAATTATATAGGCCACATCCCTGAGCACTACACTGTTTCGTTGCACTCGATTCTCCTCAATAATAATTGGATGTTTACTTTGTTTTGAATTAATCTCATTACGCTTAATCGTTGCAAACCGAATTGGTTTCAACACAATTATTCGCCTGATGTACCATTGAAACTCCGGCTTCCATAAAATGGAATCAAGAATACCCCTTGCTGCCGATGGCGTCATACACGGATATGTCATACGTTCAACTTTTAGATCTGGACGTGTAAACAAAGCAAAATCGCCTTTTACTTTTACTCTTACCTCACGTTTATCGAGCATTTTCACCTCCCGGTTATACAATGAGTTTGTCAGCCTCTATTGGTGCTACAGAAATACCTGTTTCACTGTCGTAGTTGCCGTACCATACCTTAAACCCTTGTGGCATTACTTTAAACATAGATTTATTCCGGCTCAGAAATTGATTATAAACTGCAACTGTAAACGTCTGCATTTCCCGGTAATCATCTCTTGATAAAAATTTCTTATGATCGAGTGAATGCAGTAACTGCTTGCTTTCATCGCTGTAATGATAGATAAACAAACCCTCTGTAACGTCATTAATTATTCGATAAGCACCACTTACAGTTTCAAAATCAAACCTTTTGCGCGCTTCATTGATTTTATGTTTATCAGGATCAACATAAAGCTCTACTACCTCTGCATAATACTTATTGAATACATCGTAACAGTGTAATCGGTTAATATTTTGTTTAATTAGCTCCTCTGCATGACCTGCGCATGCTGCATATGTTTTGTCAGGCATACCGCTGTCTTGTAATTTAAACAAGAACACTTTTCCACCCATCTCACCCAAAGTGCCTTCACGATTGCATCGGCCTGCGGCTTGGATAACAGACTCAAGCGGTGCCATAGCTCGAAATACAACTGGAAAATCAAAATCAACACCGGCTTCAATAAGTTGCGTTGACACCACCAATATTTTTCTCCCGTGTTCTGGGTCAATGTCTTTTCTAATATTTCCAATGACGGCTTTCCGGTGCTTCGGACACATTGCCGTTGATAAATGATACTTCTTTTCCCAATCAAGAAGGTTATTAGTGCATTGATAAAACTCTAAAGCAGCCTTTTTTGTATTAAATATAATAAGTGCAGCAGTTCCTGTCTGAGTTACAGCCTCAAGCAGCCTGTCGTAGTCAATCGGTTTTAAATCATTTACCAATAGATACTCAACTCGTTTTGATTTTTCGTAAAGTATTTCGGGATTGTCAATTAAGGGACAAATCGAAGTTATGCCATCAAACCTTTGTCTTTTAAGAAAAGCAGGCTGAGTTGCCGTGCAAAAAAGAAATGATGTTTTCATAACAACGTGGACATCCTCAAGCATCCTCAGTGTTGGCAATATTACTTCTTTTGGAAGTGACTGAACCTCATCAAATATAACCACAGACTCGGCTATGCTATGAATCTTGCGACATTGAGAAGGTCTGTTGCTAAATAGCGACTCAAAGAATTGAACGGTGGTAGTTACAATGATTGGATAGTCCCAATTCTCACAGGCTAATTTTTTTCGCTCAAGCTCTAAAGAATAATATTCTGCTTTATCTTTGGCAGATAGTGTGTTCTCGTTATAACTGCTATGGTGCTCTAAAATCCACTGCTCGCCGAAAATATTTTTTAAAACATGTGCCGTCTGATCTATAATATTTACATAAGGAAGGACTATTATTATACGCTTCAAACTATTCTTTTTTGCATGTCTTAACGCCCACTCTATTGATGTCAATGTTTTACCCATGCCGGTTGGCAGTGCTAACGAATAAAATCCGCAAGACATTTTAGCTTTCTGAATTACGAGATTTCGGGCGCTATTGCGCAATTGGTTAATTTCACTATCTTTGCCTTTTTTAGCGAATTCAGATTCAAGATTAAATATCATCTCCTCTATTGGTAAGGAGGTCTTCAGACGCATATTAAACGTATCCTTGTCAAAATGTTTTTCTGTAGAGAGCCAATCACTATCGGTAAGAGCGCTAAACAGGTACCTGATAAAAAGTTCCTGATTTGATGAGCCGCTCTTAAAATCGAAAGAATTTGTCATTTTGATATCTGCCTCATTAATGCCTATGTCATTGAGAAAAATTTGTTTAATATTGTCAAAATTAAAAACATCATGATGTTTGAATGGATCAGTGTCGCTCTTCCATGTCGAGTTATCAGGCAATCCTTTATGATGCCCGTCAATTGCTACAGACGCTTCAGTAAATCCAAGAAGCCTTGAATAACCAGCCCCCCATGACGCATGTGCAACGCTGCCACGCTTTCCACCATTGCTCAGATAATTCTGAAATTCCGGCTGGTATTTACCGAGGTCATGAAGTAAACCCGTTATCTTAAAACGGAAGTTCCGAGTGTCAAAACGTCTAAGGGTTTGAAAACAGAGGAGAAAAGGCATATTCGGTAAAAATATGTAG